>NZ_JBSFGJ010000025.1:0-47635 GCF_053596515.1 Nonomuraea sp. NPDC001684 | reverse complement strand
ATCAGCTTGCCGATCATCGTGAAGACCCAGCTGATCGGGTCGGGATGGGTCACGGAGGACTTGCGGCGTGCCGCACAGGCGGTAGGGGACGGCGGCGCCCGCGGCGTCGAGGGTCATGGCCAACGCCGTGGTGACGTCCGCCCGGCTCAGTGATCTGTTTCCGTGGCCCATGCCGGGCAACGTAGCAAGACCGCGCCCCGCGTCGTCAGAGACGGCGCGGGGCGTCTGTTCTGTCGGCTCTCATAACGTTTTCTCGGCTACTGACCAAGAAGGGGTGTAATCGACGAAGGGAGCACGGCCGGTGCGTCGCAAACAGCCGGATATCGCCACAGATCCGGACGCTTTCGAAGCCTTCTACCGGCGCCACGTCGATGCGGTCACCTCGTTCCTCGCCCGCCGGGTCGATGATCCCCACACGGCCGCCGACCTGGTGGCGGAGGTGTTCATGGCGGTGCTCGACTCCGCCCACACCTACCGGCCCGGACGCGGCAGTGAGATCGCCTGGCTGTACGGCGTCGCGCGCAACACGCTCTCGGCCGAGCGGCGGCGGGCGTACAAGGAGTTGCGGCTGGTCGATCGCGTCGGCGGCCGACGGCATCTCGACTCCGACGACGTGGCCGAGCTCGTGGCGCGGATCGACGCCGAGAACCTGGCCAGGCGGGCCTTCCAGGCCATGGCCGGACTGCCCGACGGTGACCGCGCGATGCTCGAACTGGTCGTCATCGACCAGCTCACGATCAGCGAGGCCGCCGCCGCCCTGGGCATCCGGCAGGGAGCCGCCCGGGCCAGGTTGCACCGCGCCCGCCACGCGCTCATGGACGTGCCGGAGATGGCTCCCTTCGTCATGGAAGGAATCCGATGAACTTCAAGGAGCACGTACTGATGGAACTGAAAGCCGAGATCGAGGCCCGCAACGGGGCCCGGCGCCGGCGCACCAGGCGGCGCCTGCTCACCGGCGCGGCGGTGGCCGCCGTCGCGGCCGCCGCGGCGGTCGTGACGCCGTTCCTCAACGGTTCGGACGCCCCCGCCTACGCGCTCACCAGGAACACCGACGGCACGATCACGCTGCGGATCAACGAGTTCCGCGACCCCGGCCAGGTGGAGAAGGACCTGGCGGCGCTCGGCGTGCCCTCCGACGTCTCCTACCTCAAGCCCGGCACCCGCTGCGCCCCCGACCGCGCCCCCGCCGACGCCGGCCCGTCCTTCACCAAGGAAGAGCTCCAGAGCAAGGACCCCGCGGTCCGGAAGAGGATCAGGGAGGCGATCGAGAACAGCCCCAACGCGAAGACGTTCCGGATGGGCGGCGGCCAGGTGCGGATCGACCCCAAGCGCATCAAGACGGGGCAGACCGCGGTTCTGGAGTTCACCGAGAACGGCGACCAGACCTCCGGCCCCGAGAAGCCCAGGGTGCTGTGGCAGTTCAGCGGCTTCCTGGTCGACGGGCCGGCCAAGCCCTGCAAGGTGATCGACGACCCGTCCTGGGACCAGCTGCCCGACCCGAAGGAGCACCCGGAGGCGTACCCGCCGTCCGGCATGTGAGCGAACCGCCCACGAGGCGGCCCGCGCCCGGATCGGGGGCCGGGCCGGGCCGCCTCAGCGGCCGGGAAGGCTGATCGTCACGGACAGGCCGCCGCCCTCGCGCGGGGTCGCGGTCACCTCGCCGCCGTGGGCCTGGACGACCGCGCGGACGATCGACAGTCCGAGCCCCGAGCCGTTCGCCGAGTCCACCCTGACGACGGCCTCGCCCGCCATGGTCGTGCCGCCGAGACGGGAGACGACGGTCACGCCGCGCTGGTCGGCGACGGGCGTCAGCTGTTCCACCGCCGTCAGCGCCACGTCGTCGATGTCCACCGGCTTGCGGCGCGCGAGCTCCCGTTCGCTCCTGGCCAGGAGCAGCAGCCCTTCGATGAGCTTCTCGTTGCGCGCGTTGACCTCCAGCAGGGTGCGGGCGAGGGCCTTGAGGTCGGGCGAGGCCGCCGGGTCGGAGAGCGCGATCTCCAGGACCGTGCGGTTGATGGTCAGGGGCGTGCGGAGCTGGTGGGAGGCGTTGGCGACGGGCCGCAACGCCCGGTCGGCGACCAGGTAGCCGAAGACGAGCGCGAACAGGCCGACGCCCAGCAGGATCAGCACGGACTGCTGGATCATGCGGCTCAGGATCTGCTCGTCCAGCTTGACGGCCTGGATCTCGATCTGGTGCCGCCAGACCGTCACCAGCTCGTCGGGGGTGCCCGGCGGCACGTCCAGCGAGAACTCCACGCCGTCGAGGTAATCGCACGCTGTCTCCTTCCGCTGGAGACCTCATTCTGGGCGCCGCCCCGGTAAGCGCACGGTAAGGGCGTCGCGCGCCTTCGCCGGCGGTCAGGTCTCCCAGTCGAGGGTGCGGCTCACCGCGCGTTTCCAGCCCTCGTACCCCTTCTCGCGCTGCTCGTCGGTCCACTCCGGGTTCCAGCGCCGGTCCTCGGCCCAGTTGGCGCGCAGTTCGTCGGTGTCCTTCCAGTAGCCGACGGCCAGCCCGGCGGCGTACGCGGCGCCCAGCGCGGTCGTCTCGGCCACCACGGGACGGCTGACCGGCACGCCCAGGATGTCGGACTGGAGTTGCATGCACAGGTTGTTCGCGGTGACGCCGCCGTCGACCTTGAGCACGTCCAGCACCACGCCGGAGTCCTGCTGCATGGCCTCCACGACGTCCCTGCTCTGGTAGCAGATGGCCTCCAGCGTGGCGCGCGCCAGGTGGGCGTCCCTGTTGTAGCGGGACAGGCCGACGATCGCGCCGCGCGCGTCGGGCCGCCAGTACGGCGCGAACAACCCAGAGAACGCCGGGACGAAGTAGATCCCGCCGTTGTCGGTCACCTGCCGGGCCAGGTCCTCGCTCTGCGCGGAGGACCGGATGATGTGCAACTGGTCGCGCAGCCACTGCACGGCCGACCCGGTCACGGCGATCGAGCCCTCCAGCGCGAACACGGCCGGCTGGCCGGCGAACTTGTAGGCGACGGTGGTGAGCAGGCCGCGCTCGGAGCGTACGAGGTCGGTGCCGGTGTTGAGGAGCATGAAGTTGCCGGTGCCGTAGGTGTTCTTGGCCTCGCCCGGCGAGAAGCACACCTGGCCGACGGTGGCCGCCTGCTGGTCGCCGAGGATGCCGGTGATCGGCACCTCGCCGCCGAACGCGCCGTACCTGCTGGTCGTGCCGTAGGAGGCGGGCTCGGAGGACGGGCGGATCTCCGGCAGCATCTCGCGCGGGATGCCGAAGAAGGACAGCAGCTCGTCGTCCCACTCCAGCGTCTCCAGGTCCATCAGCATGGTGCGGCTGGCGTTGGTCACGTCGGTGACGTGCACGCCCCCGCGGGCGCCGCCGGTGAGGTTCCACAGGGTCCAGGTGTCGGTGTTGCCGAAGACCGCCTCGCCCCGCTCGGCCGCCTGGCGCACGCCCTCGACGTTCTCCAGGATCCACTGGATCTTGCCGCCGGAGAAGTAGGCGTCCGGCCGCAGGCCCGTCTTCCTGCGGATGACCTCGCCGCGGCCGTCCCGTTCGAGCTGCGCGGCGATCCTGGCGCTGCGGGTGTCCTGCCACACGATGGCGTTGCAGTACGGGCGGCCGGTGCGCGGGTTCCACACGACCGTGGTCTCGCGCTGGTTGGTGATGCCCACGGCGGCCAGGTCGGTGTCGTGCAGCCCGGTGCGCTGGAGCGCGGTCTCGATCACCGCGGAGGTCCTGGTCGAGATCTCGATCGGGTTGTGCTCCACCCAGCCCGCCCTGGGGAGGATCTGCTCGTGTTCGAGCTGGAACTTGCACACCTCCAGGCCGCTGTGATTGAAGATCATGAACCTGGTGCTGGTGGTGCCCTGGTCGACGGCCCCCACGAAATCGGGCATGGTCGTTCTCCTCCGTTCGGGTCAGACGCGGCCCGCGTCCTCGATGTCGGGCTCGGGCTCGGGGAGGAACCGGGCGATCATGAGCTGGTAGAGCCCGGCGCCGGCCAGGCCGCCGAGCAGGGGGCCGACGATGGGCACCCAGAAGTACAGGTCGCCGTACTGGTCGCGCCAGGCGCCGGAGTAGCCGGTGAGGTAGCTGGCCAGGCGCGGCCCGAAGTCGCGCGCCGGGTTGATCGCGTAGCCGGCGTCGGCGCCCCACGCCATGCCGATGCCGACGATGAGCAGGCCGATGACCACCGGGCCGAGGTTGGCGCCGGGCGCGAGGTTGTGCGAGTCGGACAGGGCGTACAGGACGAACATCAGGATGGCGGTGCCGATGATCTGGTCGCGGAACCCGCCCCAGGCGCTGACCGGGAGCGAGCCGTTGCCGGGCAGGGTGGAGAAGACGGTCTGGGTCTTCAGCGTGTGCCCGGGGTCCACCTTGTTCAGCACCTCGGTGTAGTTCCAGCGCACCAGCAGCGCCCCGACGAACGCCCCCACGGTCTGCGCCAGCGAGTACGGCAGCACCTTGGCCCACGGGAACCCGCGGAAGGTCGCGAACGCGAGCGTGACGGCCGGGTTGAGGTGGGCGCCGGTGATGCGGCCCGCGACGTAGACGCCGAGCGCGACGCCGATCCCCCATGCCCAGGCGATGCTGTCGTGATCGCCGAGGCCGGCCGCGACCACTTGGGCGACGACGCCCACCCCGAACAGGATGAGCACCATCGTGCCGGCGAACTCGGCGATGAGCTCACCGGCCAGTTCCAGGCGTTTGACACGTTCGACCACCGCTGCCCCCGCTTTCGTGGTGTCGGCGTTGTGTGCCATTCCCTGATCGGGGAAACGTATACGGATCGTGAGCGTTTGAGCACAAAGTGTTGTTCGGGGGATCCATGAACATGACCGGGGCGATGGACGCCAGGAACCGTCAGGCCGCCATCGACCGGCTGGCGGAGCAGTCCTTCGACGTGCTGGTGATCGGCGGCGGCGTGACCGGCGCGGGCGCCGCGCTGGACGCCGCCTCCCGCGGGCTGCGGGTCGCGCTGGTGGAGAGCCGCGACCTGGCCGCCGGCACGTCGAGCAGGTCGAGCAAGCTCATCCACGGCGGGCTGCGCTACCTGGAGCAGTTCGACTTCAAGCTGGTCCGCGAGGCGCTGAAGGAGCGCGACCTGCTGGTCTCGCGGCTGGCCCCGCACCTGGTCAAGCCGGTCACGTTCCTGTATCCGCTGCAGCACGGGCTCATCGAGCGGCCGTACGTGGGGGCCGGGCTGACCCTGTACGACACGCTGGAGGGCATGCGCCGGCCGATGCCCCGGCACCGGTACCTGTCGGTCAAGGAGTCGCGGCGGATGGCGCCCGGCCTGCGCGCGGACGCGGTGTCGGGCAGCATGATCTACTTCGACGCCCAGGTGGACGACGCGCGCTTCACCCTCACCCTGGCCAGGACGGCCGCCGCGCACGGCGCCGTGGTCGCCACCCGGACGCGGGTCGTCGAGATGCTGCGCGACCAGGGCAGCGAGCGCGTCGTCGGCGCCCGCGTGCACGACGAGGAGACCGGCCGCGACCTGGACGTCAGGGCCGACGCCGTGGTGGTGTGCGCGGGCGTGTGGACCGACCCGATCAACGGGCTGCCCGGCTCGGCGCCGGCCGGTTTCAAGGTCAGGATGTCGAAGGGCGTGCACGTCATGGTGCCGGGCGAGGTCATCGACTCGGCCACCGGCATGATCATCCCGACCGAGAAGAGCGTGCTGTTCATCATCCCGTGGACGCGGCGGCGGTGGATCGTCGGCACCACCGACACCGAGTACGACGGCGACCGCGAGGAGCCGGCCGCCACCGGCGAGGACATCGACTACATCCTCGACCACGCCAACGCCGTGCTGGCCCGGCCGCTGACCCGCGACGACGTGGTGGGCGTCTACGTCGGCCTGCGCCCGCTGGTGGCGGCCGACGAGAGCTCGGCGACCACGAAGCTGTCCCGCGAGCACGTCGTTGACGTGCCGGCGCCGGGCCTGGCCACGATCGCCGGGGGCAAGTTCACCACGTACCGGGTCATGGCCAAGGACGTGGTCGACGCGGCACTGGAGGGCTTCGACGTGCCGGAGTCGGTGACCGACCGGCTGCCGCTGATCGGCGCGGACGGGCTGCCGGCGGTGCGCGCGTCCGTGCGGCGGCTGGCCGAGGACCACGACGTGGACGCCGACGTCGTGGAGCATCTCGTCCAGCGCTACGGCACGCTCGCGATGGAGGTGCTCGCCCTGGTCGACGACGACCGCTCGCTCGGCGAGCCGCTGGTGGAGGGGTGCCCGTGGATCAGGGCCGAGGTCGTGTACGCCGTCACGCACGAGGGCGCGCTGCACGCCGAGGACGTCCTGTCGCGCCGGACCCGGATGCTCATCGAGGCGATCCCCGCCGCGCTCGACGCGGCCCCGGTGGTGGCGCGGCTGATGGCGGGGCTGCTCGGCTGGGACGAGGCCCGGGTGGAGGCCGAGGCGGCGCGCTGCCGCACCCTGGTCGAGGCCGAGCGCAGGGCCCTGGCCGAGGCCACGGCCCCGCGCCGCGAGCCCGCCGCCGCGTCCTAGCGGCGGGTCACCGGCCGATCGAGGGGTGCCGGTCGATCGAAGGTCAGTGGCGGACGAGGGTCAGCGACGGTTCGGGGCCGACCGTCAGGCGGGCCCGGCCGCCGACCGGGAAGGTGGCCAGCGGGTTGGTGTGGCCGACGTCGACGTTGGCCAGGACGGGGACGTCCCGCAACCCCGGCTGCGTCCCGACGATCTGCTCAAGCAGGTCCCGGGTCATCCGGCTGGCCTGCTGGAACCGCCCGATCACCAGGCCGCGGACGGTCTCGGCGCCCGGGAGCTGGAGCAGCGAGGTGAGGTTGCGGGCGAAGATCGCCGGGTGGGACTCCAGGTCGTCCTCCACGATCAGCAGCGCGTCGTCGAGTGACGGCATGTACGGCGTGCCCTGCAGCAGGTTCAGGGTGCAGAGGTTGCCGCCGATCACGCGCCCCTCGGCGGCGCCGGGCCGCAGCGGCCACCAGCCCTCGTTGGGCATCGGCTCGCGCCCGTCCTGGTCGAGGAACCACAGGTCGTCGGTCCAGTACTTCGACGCCCCCAGCTCGACCGGCGCGTCGCCGAACAGCACGGCGGTGAACCACTCCAGGGTCTGCTCGAAGTGGTCGCGCATCCCGAACGTCGACCAATGGGGCCCCGAGTACGTGACCAGCCCGGCGCGGGCGAGGATGGCGTTCTGCAGAGCGGTGATGTCGGAGTAGCCGCAGAGGATCTTGGGGTTGGCCCGGATCAGCTCCCAGTCGAGGTGCGGCAGGAGCTCGTTGCAGTTGTAGCCGCCGATGACCGTCAGGATCGCCGCCACCGACGGGTCGGCGAAGGCGTCGTGCAGGTCGGCGACGCGGGAGGCGACGCTGCTGGAGTGGAAGGCGTCCCGCTCGTCGATGTGACGGCCGTAGGTGAGCGTCAGGCCGAGCTCGGCGAAGCGGGCGTCGATGTGCGCGGTGTGGTCGTGCTCCATGACCATCGCGCGCGAGCAGGCCGGCGCGACGACGCGGACGACGTCGCCCGCTTTGAGTTTGGGGGGATGGATGACGTCCATCTAGCGAAGCATAGGCGAGCCGCTCTCCGCCTCCGCCCACACGGCGAACGAGGCCGCGTCGGCGCCGTCGCCGCAGACCGGGCAGCCGTCCGGGTCGCGCGGCCACTGGGACATGACCTCCAGTTCGCCGGTCTCGAAGTGCACGTCGAGCTGGCGGCCCAGGGCGATCGGCTCGGCGTGGCCGGTGACCAGCCGGATCGCCTCGCCGGTGATCAGCGAGGCGATCAGTGCGATGTGCGGGGCGAAGGCGAGGGTGACCCGGCCGTGCTCGGCCCGCAGCGCCCCGGCGAGCTGGGCGAGGTAGCTGGGGTCGGCGCGCGAGTAGTACAGGTGCAGGCAGTCCATGCAGCCCGTCTCGTGCGGACGCACCGAGAACAGCCGGCCCCGGGTGACGAACGAGCCGCCGCACACGTACGGCACCCCTTCCTGCACGCAGCCGGCGTTCACCCGGCGCTGGGCGACGAAGGGCGGCTCGTCGATCGCGCAGATCGCGACGTCGGCGCCCCGGACGAGCCGGGCGACGTCGGCGGCCGAATCGATCCTGCGCTGCACGGCGGCGAACTCGACGCCGGGGTTCACCTCCCTGGCCGTCCGCGCGGCCACCGCGGTCTTGTACGCGCCGAGGTCGCTCTCCTGGTAGAGGAACTGCCGGTTCAGGTTGCTCAGCTCGACCCGGTCGTAGTCGACGGCCGTGATCCGGCCGAACCCGGCCGCCAGCAGCATGGGCAGGATGTACGAGCCGCCGCCGCCCAGGCCGAGCAGCACGCAGTGGGCGCCGCGCAGCCGGTCCTGCGGCTGCTCGCGGGCGGCGGACAGGCCGGCGTAGTGGCTGAAGTAGTTGACGTTGCCCTGGTAGCGGCGCGCGTCGCCGCCGTCGTACGGGCTGGGGCGGGCGTCCTCCAGGAAGCCGCGGCCGTCCAGGTCGCGTACGGCGCCGAGCACGTCCTCGACGCCGATTCCCGGGTGCGCCCGGCCCACGGCCGCGGCGACCTCGCCGAGCGTCCGGGTGCCGTCGAGCGCCTCGACGAGGGTCCACAGTTGTCCGTACGGGTCGGTGAAGTCGACGGTGACGCCTGCCTGGGCGCCGATCCGGAACCGGGTGCCGTCCAGCCGGTACACCGGGTAGATGGGTTTGACGCGGATGAGTCTGTCGAGCGAAACGGGCATTTTCCTTCGTCCTTGCCGTCGGGTCGGAAATGGCCGGACGGGCATCCGGGGGGCGGCCGTACCCCCCGGATGCCCTCTTGCTGTCTGCCGCTGTCCGCGGCCTGTCGCCGGGATCAGAAAATGATCCAGCTCACCTCGACCGGCGCCTCAGTGCCCAGGTCGTTCATCTCGTACGTCATGCGATTCACCCCCTCTCGCGAATGTCCGGACCGGCCCGGAGACGAGACCGGCCACGCCTGCCGCGGCCACGAGGGCGGCGCCGAAGAGGAACACCGTCCTCGGTCCGGCCGCGGAAGCCAGGAGTCCCGCGAGCAGCGCGCCCACGGGGAAGAGCCCGAACGAGGCCACCAGCAGCGCCCCGGACACGCGCCCGCGCACCGCCGCGGGCAGCGTGGTGTGCACGACGGTGATCAGCAGCACGTTGCCCGCCGCGTTCGCCGCGCCCGCGCCGAGGAAGAGCGCCGCGGGCCAGACCCGGCCCTCGGCCAGGCCGACCGCGCCGAGCAGCGCGGCCTGCGGGAGCATCAGGAGCACCGCCGCCCGTACCGGGTTGCGCGGGGCGGGCAGCAGGCCCGCCGCGACGCTGCCCGCCAGCGCGCCGAGCCCGAAGGCCCCCAGCACGATCCCGTACGCGGTGGAGAACGTGGCCGGCGCGCTCTCGTGCAGCAGCGCCGGCAACCCGACCTCCAGGATCCCGGCGAACCCGAGATTGCCGACGGCGGCCAGCGTCAGGATGGCCCTGAACAGCGGGAACCCGCGCACGACGGCCCACATGCCGGGCCCGCCGCGCCCCCGCTCCGGACGCACCCGGCCGGGGCGCGGCCGGACGAACCACAGGGTCGCCACCGACACCGCGAACGAGGCCGCGTCCACGGCGAGCGCCGGCCCAGGGCCCAGACGGGCGACGAACACGCCCGCGACCACCGGCCCGGTCAGCGCGACGGCCTGCGCGGTCGCGTAGTTGCGGCTGTTGGCGCTCTGGACCCGCGACTCCTCGACGATGTCGGGGATGACGGAGAAGTTCGCCGGCAGGAAGGCGCCCCCGGCCAGGCCGAGCACCGCCGTGCCCGCCGCCAGCGCCCATAGCCGGTCCGCGCCGTCCCAGGCCAGGGCGCACAGCAGCCCGGCGGCCGGGGCCCGCACGACGTCGGCCGCCAGCATGACCGGCCTGGGCGCCCAGCGGTCCGCGAGCGGGCCGCCGAGCACGAGCCCGATCAACCGGAAGACGCCGTAGACGGTCAGCACCGTGCCGAGGGTCGCGGTGCCGTGCCGCAGCAGCACGATCCCCGGAAGGGCGACGACGAAGAACTGGTCGCCGAACCCGGAGAACCCCTGACCGGCGATGAGCAACGCCAACGACGACACCGGAGAACGGCGCCGCCCGCTGACGTGGCCGGTGTGGCCGGCGGGTATCAAGGACTCCGACGAATGACTCACGTAATACAGGGCGTTCCATCCCGTTCCGGACCCGTTCCATTCGCGCCCGGCCCGCGCGTGCGTCGGCCGGCCCGCCAGACAAGGGGGATCTCGGCATGACGATCCGGAAGACGGCGTCTCTCGTCGGCTCCTGCTGCCTGCTGTGGCCGGCGACGGCCTGCACGGCCGCCCCTCCGGCCGGTCCGGCGGCCGTACGGCGGGAGGCCACCCCGTCGGCCTCCCCCACCGAGAGCCCGGCGAGCCCGGCGAGCACGCCGCCACCCCGGCCCGCGGCCCTGCGCCTGCCCGGCGTGGAGGCCGGGACCACCACCGTGCTCAAGGCGGGCCCGCGGAAGGGCAGCATGGTCGTGGGCGACGTACCGCCCGGCAAGGACGAGCTGTGGGTGCTGTTCCGGTGCCGGGGCGACGGCAAGGCGGAGATCATCCTGGAGCCGGACGTCAACATGAGCTTCACCTGCCTCGACGACCTGATCAGCCCCGTCATGAACCGCCTCGACCTGGGCCGCGGGAAGACCCTGACGGTACGGGTCCAGGCTCCGGACTCGGTCGAGTGGGCCCTGCGCGTCACTCGTTGAGCACGTGCGGCGGCGCGCCGGGCGAGGCTCCGGGGCCGGGTCCGTCCCGGCGCCTAGGGTGTTTGCCATGGTCAAGTGGCTTGTACTCCTGCTGGCTTGCTCGCTGACCGGATGCGCCGGTCCCGTCGGGACGGCCGGGCGCACGTCGCCGTCCGCGCCCGCGCCGCCCGAATCCGCCGCGTCCGAATCCGCGCCGGACGGGTCCGCGCCGGATGGATCCGCGCCGGGCGGGTCGTCTTCCGGTGCCGCCGCGGGCGAGGGCGGGCGCGAGGTCGGCGGGTGCGCGGACGCCCGGTGCGAGGTCACCCTCCGGGCGGGCGACGTCCTGAAGTTCGGGCAGCGTCACGGGGTCTCCCGGTTCGCCGTCGCGAGCGTCCAGGGCGACAAGGTCACGTGGGAGGCGGACTTCACCGGGGGCGGGGACATGAGCTCCCAGGGCGAGCAGGGCGGCGCGTCCACCTGCAAGTTCGACGAGGGCGGGGGCTGCTCGGGCTACATCCGGGGCGTCACCACGCTCACCCTGAACGACGTCGTCCTGCGCTTTCTCTCCTTCGACCGCGGCCGCGCCGTCGTACGGGTGACACCGAAGCGATGACCGCCGGCCGGGAGGTCGTGCCGTCATGAGCGCGCGGCCCAGCAGCCGGACCAGCGTGATCGTCACGATGGCGGTCGTGGGGGCGCAGGCCGTCGTCCTCGGGGTCCTGGCGGCGGTCACCGGCTCGGCCATCCTGTACGCCGAGGCCATGTTCAGCGTGGCCGACTTCGGGGTGGAGGTGTTCCTGCTCATCGGGCTGGCGCGGGTGGCGCGCCCGGCCGACGAGCGGCACCCGCTCGGCTACGGGCAGGAGATCTTCTTCTGGTCGCTGTTCGCCGCCGTGGGGCTGTTCGTGGGCGGAGGCGTCGCCTCGATCGTGGAGGGTCTGGGCGAGCCGTCGGCCTCGGGCGGTTCGTACGCGCTGGGCTACCTGGTGATCGTGCTGATCACGGTCAGCGACGGGTGGGCCCTGGTCGTCTCGGTGCGGGCGCTCGGCGCGCGGGCCACGGTCACCGGGCGGTCGTTGTGGGCGGAGCTGCTGGCCGGCAGCGACCCGGCGGCCAAGACCGTGACCCTGGCCAACGCGGCGGCCGTGGTCAGCGGCCCGATCGCGGTGGCCGGCCTCGCGCTGCACCAGGCGACCGGGAACGAGGTCTTCGACTCGCTGGGCAGCGTGCTGATCGGGGTCCTGCTGGTCGCCGTCTCGGGCCTGCTGCTGCGGCTCAACCAGAACCTCATCGCCGCGCCCAGCGTGGACGCCGCCGACCTGGCCCGCATCCGCCGCGCGATCGTCGAGGTGCCGGACGTCACCGGGGTGCGCGGGGTGATCGCGGTGATCGTCGGGCCCCACCAGGTCATGGTGGCCGCCCGGGTGACCCTCGCCTCGGCCACCGACCTTCCCCGGGCCGAGCGGGCCATGGCCGCGGTCGAGGAACGGCTGCGGCGGCGTCCGGAGATCCGCGAGGTCTACGTCACGCCGGTCGCCCCCGAATGAGCCCGCACCCGATCGAGCCGCGGCGACGGCACACGGGGACGCGGGTCCGGGAGTGGTGACGGGGCCGGTTGCGGTCGCGGGTCGCCCTGGAGCGGTGGCCGGGCGGGCTGGGGGCGCGAGTCCTGGAGCGGTGGCCGGGCGGGCTGGGGGCGCGGGTCCTGGAGGAGGGTTCTGATCTCCTGGCTGATCGTGTTCATGGCGGCGCTCAGGTCGTGCAGGAGCCGGTCGGCCGCGGCCGGGTCGGTGCGGTGGCCGGTGGCGGCGGCGTCGACCGTCCCGGCCAGGTCGCGCAGGGCCCGGCCGAGCCCTTCGCGCAGGTCGTGGTGGAGGCGGCGACGTTCCTCCTCGCGAATGGCGAGCACGCGTTCCCGGGCCCGGCGCAGGTCCGCGGTGACGGCCATGCTGTGGGCCGCGCCGGCGACGTACGGGGTGATCGCGGCGACCGTCCGCGGGTCGGCGGACGGGGTGATCAGCAGGCGGCCCACCGCCCGTCCGTGCCACACCAGCGGCACGTCGGAGGCCACCGGCCCGGGCTCGCCCGCCGCGATCCGCACGCCGGCCAGCTCCACGGCGACCCCGGCGGCCGGCAGCCCGTCCCGTACCAGCTCGACCACGGCGGCCAGCGCGGCCTGCGGCCCGGTGGAGGCGACGGCCCGCCGCAGCCGCCGGACCAGCGACGCCCCCACCCACCCCCGCACACCCGGCACCCGGACCAGCAACGCACGCACCCGGCCACGCACACCGGGCGCGCGCACGAGCAGCGCACGCACCCGGCCCCCCACACCGGGCGCGCGCACGAGCAGCGCACGCGCCCGGCCCCCCACACCGGGCGCACGGTCGAGCGGGTGCCGCGAGGCGGGCGGGGTCACGGGAGTTGCCGGGTGGCGGCCACGGCCGCGAGCGCGACCAGGGCGGCGCCGACGCCGAGCCAGAGCCAGCGCCGAGCCGCGTCACGGATCATCGCCAGCGCCCCGGCCCCCAGGCTCAGCGCCAGCAGGTAGAGGGCGTGCCAGTCGGGCGAGCCGGCCACGAACCCCACGGCCTCCAGGTACGGCGGCGGCCCCCACCGCGCGAACTCGACGTAGAAGCCCAGCATGGTCAGCGTCGAGTGCAGCGGCTCCACGACCCCGTTGACGGCGATCAGCACCAGCATCACCAGGACGGACGCCCCCGGCCACGGCAGCCACCGGGCCACCGCGACCCCCAGCGTGCCGGCCCCGAGCACGCACAACGGTCCGGCCCCGATCTCGTACAGGCTCGGGAACCGCTCCAGCTCGACGCCGGCGACCGCGTAGACCGCCGCCATGACGGCCTGCATCGCGCAGGCGAGCAGAAACGGCCCCAGCGCGGCCAGGCAGGAGGCCGCGGTGCGCAGGTCGCGCCCGGCGGGGGTCGCGGCCAGCAGCTCGTCGGTGCCCGCACGTCTGGTCGCCGAGGCCGTGAGAACCGCGGCGAAGAACAGCGGCACGCCCAGCGGGAGGACGAGTGCGTTGGTGAGCGCGCTGTAGGCGGGCCGGGGCGCCCATTCCGTGGCGGCCAGGCCGATCAGGTGCAGGACCAGGCCGGTGATCGCGAGCGGGTGCAGCATCAGCCGCCGGGTCTCGGCCAGCGCGAGCGAGGGCAGCAGGTGCGCGGGGCCCGCGCCGTTCTCCAGTTCGTCGGGTTCGCCCGGCGCGACGGGGCTCGCGTGGCGCGTCATGCCGTCGTCTCCGTGGTCGCGCCGGTGAGGAGCAGCAGGTAGCCGTCCTCCAGGGTGGGGTCGGCGGGGCGGGCGTCCCCGGGGGCGGGGCCGAGGCCGCGGTACAGGCCGTCGCCGGTCCGCCGCGAGCCGCCGCCCGCCTTCTCCGCCGACACCCAGACCTGCCCCTCGGCCAGCGCCCGGAGCTCGGCGGGCGTGCCGGTGAACGCGCACCGGCCGCCCTTGAGCACGACCACCCGGTCGCAGAGGGCGGCGACGTCCTCCGTCTGGTGGGTGGACAGCACGACCGCGCGGTCCTGACCAAGGCGGGCGACCAGTTCGCCGAACAGCAGCCGCTGCTCCGGGTCGAGACCGGCGGCGGGCTCGTCCAGGAGGATCAGCTCGGGCTCGCCGAGCAGGGCCTGGGCGATGCCGAGGCGCCGCCGCATGCCGCCCGACAGCGTACGGACGCGCCTGCCGCTCACGGACGTGAGCCCGACCTCCTCGATCACCCGGCGCACCTCGTCGTGCCTGGACCGGCGGTGTGTCATCTCCTTCAGGACCGCCACGTAGTCGACGAACTCGAACGCGGTGAGTCCGCGCTGGAAGCCCAGCTCCTGCGGCAGGTAGCCGAGCCGCCGCCGGATCTCCAGCCGGCCCGCGCCCGGGTCGCGGCCGAGCAGCCGCAGCTCGCCCCCGTCCGGCGCGAGGACGGTCGCGAGGACCCGGACGAGGGTGCTCTTGCCCGCGCCGTTCGGCCCGAGCAGGCCGGTGACGCCCTTGCCCGCGCTGAGGGTGAGCCCGTCCAGGGCCCGGTGGCGGCCGTAGGTCTTCACCAGACCGACTGCCTCGATCATGAGAACTCCCTGCGGCGGACGACGAGCAGCACGACGGACACCACGATGACGGCCAGGTAGCCGGCCTGCCCGGCGGCCCCGAACATGGCCAGGTCCGGCTCGCGCACGTTCGTGGCGACGACCGCGGCCACCCAGGGCACGGTCACCGCGACGGCGCAGCGGCGCGGGTCGTACCGGCTGGACAGCGCCAGGGTCAGCGAGGTCAGGGCGAGCGAGGGCAGCAGCCACGCGGCCGTCGCCCAGCCGCCGCCCGGCAGGGTCAGCCCGGCCGCCAGCGCCAGCGCCGACGACGACGCCACCACGGCGGCGGCCCGCATCAGCATCAGCCGGAACGTCGAGTACGGCGCGGCCAGCCCGATCTCGTAGGCCGGATCGCCGTCCCGCCCAAAGGCCACGGCGACCCCGGCCACCGGCACGACCGGCGCCAGCGTGAGGAACGTCAGCAGCCCCCACCGGGTCGTCTCCCCCGAGGCCAGCGCGGCGAAGAACAGCGCCACGGCGCTGGCGGCCAGCCACGGCAGCCGCAGCGAGGTCGTGGCGCCCAGCAGGCGGGCGGTGTGCTCGCGCACCCCGGCGGCCCGCAGCAGCCGTTCGACCGGGCGGGGCGCGGGCGCGTCCACGGCGTCGGCGATGTCGTCCCAGACCCGGTCCAGGCGGGCCCGCGGCACCCGCGCGGCCAGCAGGAGCCGGCACTGCTCGCAGGCCAGCAGGTGGGCCTCGACGGAGGCGGCGGGCGTCGCGGCCAGCTCGCCCGCCGCGTACGCCGCGGCCATGCCGTCGTCCATGTGCCAGGCGGTCACGCCAGTTCCTCCCTCAGCAGCGCGCGGGCGCGCATCATCCGGGTCTTGACCGTGCCGGCCGGGATGCCGAGCAGGCGTCCGGCCTCGCGGGTGGTCAGGCCGTCCAGCACGGTCGCCTGGACCACGGCGCGCAGCTCCGGTGAGAGCTGGTTGAGGGCCCGGCCGAGCTCGCCGTACTCGATGCCGAGCAGCACCTGCTCCTCGGCGGAGACCATGACGTGCTCGTGGGCGGGCAGCGCCGCCGCGGGGCGGCGGCGCAGCTGGTCGAGCAGGCGGCGCACGCCGATCCCCCAGATCCAGGCCGCGACCTCGCCCCGCCCGTCCCATTTGCGCGCGGTACGCCAGACCGCGACGAAGGTGTCCTGGACCGCCTCGTCCACCACGGCCGGGTCGGCGCAGCGGCGGGTGAGCCGGAGGAGCAGCCAGGGCGCGTGCCGGGCATAGAGGACTTCCAGCGCACGCCGGTCGCCGTCGGCCACGGCCTCCAGCAGCCGGGCGTCCTGCCACGTCTCGTGCTCGCTCACGGGAGCCCGTTCATCGGTGTCATGCCTCTCTGTCGCGTCCCTCCGCTCCGGCGGTTCACGATGAGAGGAAAAGTACTGGCGGCGACGACCGCTCTGGCCGCCGCCGCCTTCCGGGATCCCTACGCGGGCCCGCTCACTCCTCCGGGAAGTGGCAGCTCACCTGCCGTCCCCTGACCGTCGTGAGCGCGGGCGGCTCGGTCCGGCACAACGGCTGCGCCTTCGGGCAGCGGGGATGGAACGTGCAGCCGGGCGGCGGCGCGAGCGGGCTGGGCGGGTCGCCGTGCAGGACGATGCGCTCCCGCGTGGCCTCCACCTCCGGATCGGGCACCGGCACGGCCGACAGCAGCGTGCGCGTGTAGGGGTGGGCGGGATCGGAGTAGACGGTGTCCGACGAGCCGGTCTCCACGATCCGGCCCAGGTACATG
This sequence comes from Nonomuraea sp. NPDC001684, assembly GCF_053596515.1. Lineage (NCBI taxonomy): Bacteria > Bacillati > Actinomycetota > Actinomycetes > Streptosporangiales > Streptosporangiaceae > Nonomuraea > Nonomuraea sp. NPDC001684. The sequence goes on along the minus strand of NZ_JBSFGJ010000025.1, from coordinate 31,122 downwards.
ACGGCGACCGTCTCGCACATGTGCCGCACCACCGACAGGTCGTGGGCGATGAACAGGTAGCCGAGCCCGAGGTCGGCCCGCAGGTCGGCGAGCAGGTTGACGATCTGGGCCTGGATGGACACGTCCAGCGCCGAGACCGGCTCGTCGCAGACCACCAGACGGGGCCTGGAGGCGAGCGCGCGGGCGATGCCGATCCGCTGCGCCTGGCCGCCGGAGAACTCGTGGGGGTAGCGGTCGGCGTGCTCGGCGTCCAGGCCGACGAGCCGGAGCAGCTCGACCACGCCGTCCCGGTCGACCGTCCGGCGCGGCCCGGCGACGATCTGCCGGACGGTGTGGCGCGGGTTGAGCGACGCGTACGGGTCCTGGAAGATCATCTGGAGCCGGCCGCGCATCGGCAGCAGGGCCCGAGGGCCCAGATGGGTGATGTCGTGGCCGTCGAAGGTGACGGTCCCGCCGGTGGGCTCCAGCAGCCGCACGATCATGCGCCCGGTGGTGGACTTGCCGCAGCCCGACTCCCCGACCAGGCCGAGCGCCTGGCCTTCCGGCACGTCGAAGCTCACGCCGTCCACCGCCCGGACCCGTTGCCCGCGGCGTCCGGAGAAGGTCATCCGCAGGTCGCGCACGGAGAGCATCAGTGGTCGGCTCCTTCCAGGTGGCACGCGACCCGGTGGGGGTCGCCGGTGAGCGGCGGGCGCGTGGTCGCGCAGACGTCCAGAGCGGCCGGGCAGCGCGGGTGGAACCGGCAGCCCGGCGGCGGCGCGAGCAGCGAGGGCGGCGCCCCCGCGATCGCCCGCAGCCGCGCCCGGCCGGGGGCCGCCGCCGTGCCGGTCAGCGCGTCCGGCGGCGGCGCGCCCGGCACCGAGTCCAGCAGGGCCCGCGTGTACGGGTGCAGCGGCCGTTTGAAGATCTCCCTGGCGGGGGCGTGCTCCACGGTCCGGCCGCCGTACATGACCAGGACGTCGTCGGCCATGCGCGCCACCACGCCCAGGTCGTGGGTGATCAGGACGACCGCGAGCCCCCGCTCCCGCTGGATGCGCGCGATCAGGTCGAGGATCTGCGCCTGGACGGTCACGTCGAGCGCCGTCGTCGGCTCGTCGGCGATCAGCACGCCCGGCTCGCAGGCCAGCGCCATCGCGATCATCGCCCGCTGCCGCATGCCGCCCGAGAAGCGGTGCGGATGCTCCCCGGCGCGCCGCCGCGGCTCCGGGATGCCCACCTCGGCCAGCATCTCGACCGCCCGCTCGCGGGCCGCCCGCCGACCGGCCCGGCGGTGCAGCCGGTACGCCTCGGCGATCTGCTCCCCCACGGTGAAGAAGGGATGCAACGACGACAGCGGATCCTGGAAGATCATCGACACCGCGCTGCCGCGCAGCCGGCGCAGCCGTTCGGCCGGGGCCCCGACGAGCTCCTCCCCGTCGAGCTCGATCGACCCGGCGACGGTCGCCCGGCGGTGCAGCCCCAGCAGCGACAGCGCGGTCACGGACTTGCCGGACCCGGACTCGCCGACGACGCCCAGGGTCCGCCCCCGCTCGACGCCGAACGACACGCCGTCCACGATCCGGACGTCGCCGAAGCTCACCGACAGGTCGCGCACGGAAAGGATCACGAGTACCTCACCCTGGGGTCGATGACCGCGTAGACCAGGTCCACCAGCAGGTTGGCCAGCACGATGAAGAAGGCCGCGAGCAGCGTCGTGCCGAGGATCACGGGCTGGTCGGACTTGACGATGCCGTCGTAGGCGAGCCGGCCGACGCCGGGCAGGCCGTACACGGTCTCGGTGATCATCGCGCCGGCCAGCAGGCCGCCCAGGTCCATGCCGAAGACGGTGACGACCGGCGTCATGGCCGCGCGCATGCCGTGCTTGGCGACGACCGTCCGCTCGTGCAGGCCCTTGGCGCGGGCCGTCCTGATGTACGGCTCGGCCATCGTCTCGATCATCTGCGCCCGGGTGAGCCGGGCGTACATGGCGGCGTAGAGCGCGGCCAGCGTGACCCAGGGCAGGATCAGGTTGCCGGCCCAGGCGGCGGGGTCGTCGGTGAGCGGCACGTACGCGGGGTACGGCAGCAGCCCGGTCACCCGTACCGCCAGCAGGAGCAGCACCATCGCCACGAAGTAGACCGGCAGGGACGCGCTGGTCAGCGTGGCGATCATCAGCGTCCGGTCCAGGGCGCTCCCCCGGCGCAGCGCCGACACCACCCCGACCGTGACGCCCACGGCCAGCCACAGCAGGGCCGCGCCGACCGCCAGGGACGCGCTGGCGCCGAGCCGGTCGATCAGCAGGTCCCAGACCGGCAGCGCGTTCTGGTAGGAGAAGCCGAGGCAGGGCACGTGGCAGCCGGGGCGCCCGGCGACGATGCCCGCGACGTAGCCGCCGAACTGCTCCCACAGCGGCCGGTCCAGCCCCATCTGCGCGCGCACCTCGGCGACCCGCTCGGGCGTGCAGGTCTTGCCGCACGCCTGGACCGCCGGGTCGGACGGCAGCACGTAGAAGATCACGAAGGTCACCGCGCAGATCACCAGCAGCACGCCGGCGACCGCGAGGGCCCGTCTGGCCAGGTACGACGTCATTGTGCCGCCCCCTTGGGGTCGATGGCGTCGCGCAGGGCGTCACCGAGCAGGGTGAAGGCGAGCACGGTCAGGAACAGGCAGGTGCCGGGGACGAGCAGGTACATCGGGTCGACCTCGTACCAGAGCATCGCCTCCTGGATCATCTGCCCCCAGGAGGCGGTCGGCGGGCGCACGCCGACGCCGAGGAACGACAGCGCCGCCTCGGTGCCGATGTTGGCGGGCACCGCGAGCGTGGCGTACACGAGAATCGGCGCGGTGATGTTGGGCATGATCTCGCGGAAGACGATGACGCCGTTCAGCGCGCCGCCGACCCGGGCGGCGTCCACGTACTCGCGGTGCTTGACGGAGATCGCCTGCCCCCGGACGATCCGCCCGATGTACGGCCAGCCGAACCCGCCCATCACACACACCAGCAGGACCATCCGGTCGCCGTCCGGCATGACCGAGATGAGGGCGATCATGAAGATCAGGCTCGGGAACGACATGAGCAGGTCCATGGTCCGGCTGATCACCGCGTCCGCCCAGCCGCCGAGGTAGCCGGCCAGCAGCCCGAGCACGGTGCCGAGCAGCACCGACACCAGCGTGGCCAGGGTGGAGACCATCAGCGAGACGCGGGCGCCGTACACGACGCGGCTGAACACGTCGCGGCCGTTGACGGGCTCGACGCCGAGCCAGTGCTCGCCGCTGACGCCGCCCAGCGCCCCCTTGGGCACGCCCGCCAGCTCCTGGTCGATCGCGGAGGGGTCGAAGGCGTCCGGCGGCCAGCCGTTCAGCTTGGTGAGCAGCGGCGCGGCGAGCGCGACCAGCACCAGGACCGTCACCACGACCAGCGCGAAGCGGGCGGCGGCGCCGCCCAGCAGGCGCTTCCTGACCAGCCGGGCGGGCGGGCTCGCCGTGACGACCGTCGCCGTCATGTCCGGCTCCGCCGGTATCCGGGGTAGCCGTTCCTCACTTCTGCCTCACCCCCAGGACGGCGAAGTCGAGCTGCCCGGACCAGACGGGATGGCCCACCGCGCCGGAGACGTCCTTGCCGACCAGGATCGGCTTGCGGTCCCACGCGTACGGCACCGCCGGCGAGGACTGCATGACCTGCCGGTCGAGGTCGACCCAGGCGGCTTCGGCGGCCTTCGGATCGCTCATGGCCTGGATCTCGTCGATGCGCTTCTGCACCGCCTCGTCGCGGAACTGCCAGACGTTGCCGGAGTTGCCCTTCTCGACGATCGTGCGCCCGTCGAACAGCAGCGGCAGGAACGTCGCCCCGGACGGGTAGTCGGGGCACCAGCCGTAGGTGAACAGGTCGGGCGTCTTGGCGGTGTCGCCGACGGTGTCGTAGTAGACGGAGGGATCGACGGGCGTGAGCACGACCTCGACGCCCGCCCGCTTCAGCGACGCCTGCACGGCCTCGCCGAGCGCCTTGTCGCCGGTCGAGATCGTCATCCGCACGTTCAGCGTCTTCCCGCCCAGCAGGGCCTTGGCCTTCTCGACGTCCCCGGTCGGCGGAAGGTGGAACACGTCCTGCGGCGTGCCGCCCGACAGGGCCGGCGGCAGGTAGGAGGTGGCGATCGAGGTCATGGCCGGGCCGCCGGCGGCGGTCTGGAGCGCCTGCTTGTCCAGGGCGAAGTGCACCGCCTGCCGGGCCTTCACGTCGTCGAAGGGCGGCTTGGAGGTGTTGAAGCCGATCATGTCGGTGCATCCCGACATGGCGTTGACCAGCCGGGACTTCACGTCCGGCCGGGGCAGGATCTTGGCCAGGCTGGCGGCGCTGACGTCGGTGTAGGCGATCGAGGTGGCATCCTCGCCCCTGCTCTCGATGAGCCGGTCGTCGATCACGCCCTGCCGCAGTCCTTGCTTGACCACGATGCGGTCGGGCGCGGCCTTGCGCACCGGGTCGGTGGCCGCCGACCAGTGCGGGTTGCGCACCAGGACCATCTCCTTGCCCCGGTCGTAGCGCTCGATCTTGTACGGCCCGGAGGAGAAGGGCCGGTTGTCGTACTGCGCGCCGGTCTCCTTCGCGGCCGGCACCGGCGCGAACGTCGGCAGCGTCACCGTCGAGGAGAACTCGGCGACCGGCCGCTTGAGTCGGAAGACGATGGTCCGGTCGTCGGGGGTCTCGATCGAGTCCAGGTGCCGGCCCTTCAGCGGGCCCTTGTAGCCGTCGGCGCCGGCCAGGTAGAGCTGGGCGTAGTTGGGGCCGCCGGGCAGTTCGGGGGCGAAGGAACGCTCCACGTTGTACTTGATGTCCTTCGCGGTGACGGGGGTGCCGTCCTCGTACTTGACGCCGTCCTTGAGGGTGAAGGTCCACACCTTGCCGCCCTCGGAGGCGGTGCCCAGGTCGGTGGCCAGATCCGGGACGATCTCGTGGCTGCCCGCCTTGAAGGTGGTGAGGGTGCGGTAGAGCAGCCGGATGCCGAAGTCCATCTGGGGCATCGTCCAGTTGCGGGCCGGGTCCAGGTGGGAGAAGTCCTGGTTGGACAGGATCGTCAGGGTCCCGCCCCCGGCCGCCGTCGCCGGGGTGGCGGCCTTGCCGCCGCCGCAGGCCGCCACGCCGAGCAGGAGCCCCGCGGTCAGCACGTTACGGAGAGTCACGGATCACTCCAGTGAGGTGAGAGGGCCCGGGCCGGGACCGGCGGGAGAGGGTTCGCCGGCCCCGGCGCCCGGGCGGTCTAGTACTCGGTCTTGACGCTCGCGCCCGAGAAGGTCTGCGCGGCGTGGAGGCTGATGTAGTTGTAGCCGGCGGGCGGGTTGTTGATCACCAGGGTCTCGGCGTTGCCCGACGCGGTGGAGCGCTGGGTGTAGGCCGAGGTGGTGGCCCAGGTGGCGGCGTTGTAGTAGAGGTCGGCGTTCCCGGTGCCGCCGGAGGCGGTGATGGTCAGCCTGGCCGTCCCGGCGGGCAGGTAGATGTAGAGGTAGGCGTAGTTGCCCTGGGTGGCCGACAGGTTGCTGCGCTTGCAGTTCTTGTCGAGCTTGCGGGTGTCGGAGGCGGTGCACTCCGGCGTCGAGCCGCCGCCGGTCGTCACCGTGACCTGCTTCGACGTCGTCGCGGTGGCGCCGCCGTCGTCGGTGACGGTCAGCGTGACGGTGTACGTGCCCTGCGCCGCGTAGGCGTGCGACGGGTTGGCCGCGGTGGAGGTGGCGCCGTCGCCGAAGTCCCAGCGGCGGGCGGCGATGGTGCCGTCGGAGTCGGTGGAGGTGTCGGTGAAGGCGGCCGTCAGCCCGCTGGCCGTGGAGGTGAAGTTCGCGGTGGGCGCCTGGTTGCCGGTGCCGCCCCCGGAGCACGCCCCGGCCGCGCAGGCGGCGAGCCAGGTGTACCAGTCGGAGTCGTAGCGGCTGCCGAGCGTGCCGGTCAGGAACGACCTGGCGGTGCTCCACGCGCCGGTCCGGTACGAGCCGAGCAGCGTCGCGACGTCGGCCGGGTGCTTGTCGAACATGTAGCGGACGGCCAGGTAGCCCCACCGGTAGATGCGGGTGGTGTCATGGTCGTAGGTGGTGTTCCACAGCGTGCTCAGCGCGTACGTGCGCTTGCCCGCCTCGGTGATCGCCGCGTCGTAGACGACCTTGCGGTAGGAGTAGGAGACGTACTCGGCGAAGCCCTCGATCCACCAGATGGTCGGCGTGCTCACCCCGGCGTTGAAGTCGCCGTACATGTCGAACCGGCCGTCGAGGTAGTGGGTGTACTCGTGGTTGAGGTTCCAGATCTGGAAGTCGGGGCGCAGCCACTCGGCCTCGTAGGCGATGAACCTGGGCTGGTTGCCCGCGGCGGCGGGGTCGCCCTCCAGGTACATGCCGCCGTTGTTGGTGTCGATGCCGAACATCGCGCCGGCGTAGGTCTGGTAGTCGGTGCTGGAGTCGAAGACCACCACTTCCAGCGTGGTGTTGTTGTCGCTCGCGACCGGGCCGTTGTCCTTGACCAGGTTGTGGAAGAAGGCGTCCTGGTTGGCCAGGCTGGCGCAGGTGGCGGCGAGCTGGCTTGAGGTGACCTCCTGGGCCCGGATCCTGATGCTGGCGCTGCAGGTGTGGGTGATCGGCAGCACGGCGGCCGTCAGGCGGGCGGCCAGGTCGCAGGTGCCGTAGTAGGAGCAGTTGGCCTTGTCGTAGGAGTCGGTCATCTCGGCCACGCCCACCCACAGCGGCGCGGTGGCGCCGGTCATGGCGCTGCGGCCGAGCAGGTTCTTGGCCAGCGGCCGGACGACGGCCTGCAACGTCGTGTGCTGCAGGAAGCGGCCCAGCTCGCGGCCGGCGTTGGAGACGAGGTAGGAGCGGTCGGTGCCGAGCATGTTCAGGTGGTTCGCGGCGAAGGCGTTCAGGGAGTCCAGGACGCTGCGGTCGGCCTGCACGGCGCTGACGAACGCGGGCACCTGGTGGCCGCGGAACAGCACGGTGTAGACGTTGTTGACCGCGTTGAGCATCCACCACGACGCGTCGTAGGAGCTGTTGTAGCCGTCGAGCAGGCGCTTGACCACGTACAGGTAGCGGTCGTTCTGCTCGGCGCTGTCGATGAGGGTGACGGCCTCGCTCAGCACCTCGCCGTTGGCGTCGCTGACGGTCGAGGACCGGGAGTTGCCGAAGAAGGCGTCCAGGCCGGACCGGATCGCGGTGGTGAGCGCCTGGCCGTACGAGCCGACGTCGCCGGAGTTGTACCAGTGGACGTAGTAGCCGGCCCGCAGGTAGAGGACGAGCTGGGCGGTGCTTGTGGTGTTGTCGCCCGGGTAGTTCGCCGAGTTGTCGCGCAGGGCGTAGGCGACGGTCGTCATCTGCGCCTCGCGGAAGGCGTTGTAGGCGTCCGTGCCGGTCAGGTTGAACAGGGTGTTGACGCAGTCGGTGGCGCTGGCCTTGATCTGCTGGACCAGGGCGCTGCCGGTGCGGCTGGTGAAGTCGGAGACGTTGCAGGCGGCGGCCGCGGCGACGCTCTTGCGCGCCGACGGTCTGGCGTGCTCCGGCCGGGTGGCGGGTTCGTCGTAGTCGCGGCGGAGGGCGTCCTTGGCCGCGGGCTGGGGCGCCCGGTCACGGGTGTCGAGCCGGGACTTGGCGACGTGCGGGGCGTCGTCGGCCGGGACCGCGAGGCGGGCGGCCGGGGGCGGTTCGGCCGCCGCGCTCGCCGGTGTCGCGGCGAACGGCGGGAGTAGGGCTAATGCGGCCAGGGGGACGATCATCCGCCAGCCGTGCAGGACCTTGCGCACAAGAACCTCCGGGGGGTATCCGCATGGATGCGAGGTCGGGTACGAGTGTGCGGTCCGTCCGGAGGGCGTGGTCATACGACGCCGCATAAGTGTTGCCTATGGGCGTTCCCAATCCGTCGCCAAGAGCCATCACATGTCACATAATCCTGAGCTATGGACCTGGATCTCCGGCATCTCCGAATGGTCTGTACGATCGCCGAGGCCGGCAGCGTGACCAAAGCGGCCGCACGCCTCGGGCTGTCCCAACCGGCGATCACCACCCAGCTCCGCAGGATCGAGGAGATGGTGGGCGGTGAGCTGTTCACCCGCAGCCGGAACGGCGTCGAACCCACCCAGCTCGGACGTCAGGTCATCGCCCGCGCCCGGATCGTCCTGTCGGAGATCGACTCGCTCTTCGGCGACCTGCACGACGCGAACCCGGCCGTCACCGGGCTGCGGCTCGGGTGCAGCCACCTGGCGTGCGTGGCCAGCGTGGTGGACCGGGTCGGCGAGGCGTTACCCGGCCGGTCGATCTCCCTGCGCATCGAGCCGTCCAGCGTGCAGCTCGCCGACGCGCTCACCCACGGCCAGCTCGACGCCGCGCTCATGGGCATGATCGAGGGGTTCGACGTCCCCCTCACGCCGCCGGTCGTCACCCGCACGCTGGTGCCCAGGTATCCCATCTTCGTGGCCATGGCCGCCGGGCACCCGCTGGCCGAGCAGCCCGAGGTGCACCTGTCCGACCTCAGGAACGAGCGCTGGATCAGCCCGCCCGGCGCCGACGACGGCTCGCTCGCCGCCCTGCGCGCCTCCTGCCGGGCCGCCGGCTTCGAGCCGGACGTGCGCTACGACGCCCCCAGCGGCGCCGGCCGCCCGCTGGTCGCCGCCGGGCTGGGCGTGCGCCTGGTGGACCCGACCTGGCCGGTGCCCGAGGGCACCGCCGTACGGCCGCTGGCAGGCGAGCCGCAGGTCGGGCACCTGGTCATGGCCTGGCGCAGGGACCTGATCGGCGCGGACGCGGCGGCGGCCATCTACCGCGGGCTCGCCGCCGCCTTCGAGGACCACATCGACGACAACCCCCTCTTCCGCCGGTGGTGGGACGAGCACCCGGGCGCCCATCCCCTCCGCTGACGGCCCCGATCTGCGCGCGTGGGCCTCACTCCGCCGTGCGCAGCGGGAAGTGGCAGGCCACCTGGTGCTCGCCGCCCGCCAGCGGCGGCTCGGTCTCGCAGATCTCCTGGGCGAGCGGGCAGCGCGTCCTGAACCGGCAGCCCGAGGGCGGGTTCTGCGCGCTGGGCAGCTCGCCCTTGATGGCGACGCTCGTGTGCGGCGCCACGCCCGGCTCGGCCGAGGGCACGGCCTCGATCAGCGCCTGCGTGTACGGGTGCCGGGCCTTCCTGACGACGTCGCGGGCCGGCCCGACCTCGACGAGCTTGCCCAGGTACATGACGCCGATCCGGTCCGACATGTAGTCCACGACGGACAGGTCGTGGCTGATGAACACGTACGACAGGCCCAGCTCGCGCTGGAGGTCGCGCATGAGGTTGAGCACCTGGGCCTGGATGGAGACGTCGAGCGCGCTGACCGGCTCGTCGCACACGATCAGCCGCGGCTCCAGGGCCAGCGACCTGGCCAGCCCGATGCGCTGGAGCTGACCGCCGGAGAACTCGTGCGGGTAGCGGTCGAGCACCCGTCGCGGCAGACCCACCTGGTCCAGCAGGGTGCCGATGCGGGAGCGGCGGCCGGCCCGGTCGCCGGCCTGCTGGATCTCCAGGGGCTCGGCCAGGATGGAGTCGATGCGCATGCGCGGGTTCATCGCCGCGTAGCTGTCCTGGAACATGAGCTGGACCCGCCGGTGCATGGCGCGGCGGGCGCGCCGGTCGAGCGTGGCGATGTCGGCGCCGTCCACCACGATCTGGCCGGAGGTGGGCTCCTCCAGGCCGACGATCAGCCGGCCCACGGTCGACTTGCCGCAGCCCGACTCGCCCACGAGCCCGAACGTCTCGCCGGGGCGCACGTCGAAGCCGACCCCCGCGACGGCGCTGACCTGCGGCGCCTTGCGGCCCAGCGAGCCCGTGCCGTCGTAGTTCTTGACCAGGTCGCGGACGGACAGGATCGGCGCGGCCCCGGCCTGCGGCCCGGCCCGGTCGGGCCGCGGCCCGGCGGCCTCGGCGCGCGCCCGCGGCTGGAGCACCGGGTGCAGGCAGGCGTGCTGGTGCTCGCCGCCGGACAGGGTCACGTCGGTGGTGCGGCACTCCTCGGTCGCGAAGCGGCAGCGGGGGGCGAACCGGCAGCCGGTCATCGGCCGGGACAGGTCCGGCGGCAGGCCGGGGATGCTGTAGAGCGCGCCGTCGTCGTGCTCGGCCGCGCCGGGCAGCGACTCCATGAGGGCCTCGGTGTAGCGGTGGCGCGGCTGCCGGAACAGCTCGGCGGTGGTCGCGGCCTCCACCACGCGGCCGGCGTACATGACGGCGACCCGGTCGGCGCGGCTGGCGATCACGCCCAGGTCGTGGGTGACCAGGATGACCGCCATCTGGAACTCCTCGCGCAGGTCGTCGATGAGTTCCAGGATCTGGCGCTGGGTGGTGACGTCGAGGGCGGTGGTCGGCTCGTCGGCGATGAGCAGCCGGGGCGAGCAGACCAGGGCCATGGCGATGACCACGCGCTGGCGCATGCCGCCGGAGAGCTGGTGGGGGTAGGCGTCGGCGATCTTGTCGGGACGCGGCATGCCGACCCGGCGCAGGATCTCCACGGCCCGCTCGCGCGCCTCGGCCTTGCCGACGCCCTGGTGCACCCGGAGCGGCTCGGCGACCTGGGCGCCGATGCGCATGGTGGGGTTGAGCGAGGTGAGCGGGTCCTGGAACACCATGCCCATCTCGACGCCGCGGATCCTGCGCATCTCGGCGGGCGGCAGGGACAGCAGGTCGCGGCCCTCGAACAGGATCTCGCCGCCGACGACGCGGCCGCCGGACGGCAGCAGGCCCATGATCGACAGGGCGGTCATGGTCTTGCCGCTGCCCGACTCGCCGACGATGCCGAGCGTCTCGCCCTGCCGCACCTCCAGGTTGACGTGGTCGAGGGCGTGCACGACGCCCTGACGCAGCGGGATGTCGGTGCTGACGTCGCGCAGGCGCAGCAAAGGGCTCATGTTCCGTTCCTCCTAGCGCCGCCGGAGGCGGACCTCGAAGACGTCCCTCAGCCCGTCGCCGATGAAGTTGAAGGCGAGGACGATGAGGATGATGGCGATCCCGGGCGGGTACAGCAGCCACCAGTAGCCGCTGTAGGTGTTGGCGAGGCCGTCGGAGAGCATCCCGCCCCAGTTCGCCGCGGGCGGCGGCACGCCGAGGCCGAGGAAGGACAGGTAGGCGACGTACAGGATGGCGTCGGCGACCTGGAAGGTGGCGTTGACGATCACGGTGCCGATGGCGTTGGGGATGATGTGCCGCCGTACGGCCCGGCCGCCGGTGCCGCCCATCGACCGCATGGCCTGCACGTACTCGCGCGAGCGCAGGGTCAGCGCCTCGCCGCGGACCAGCCGGGCCGGGCCCAGCCAGGCGAAGGCGCCGATGATGAGGATGAGCATCGGCACGGTCGGCGTGACGATGGTCGCCATCAGCATGAACAGGAACAGCGAGGGGATCGACATCATCGCGTCGACCACCCGCATCATGGCCGCGTCCACCCAGCCGCTGGTGAAGCCGGCGATGGCGCCCCAGATCGTGCCCACGACCGTGGCCAGCACGCCGGCGGCCAGCCCGACGACGATGGACGTCTGCCCGCCGAGCAGCAGGCGGCCGAGCTGGTCGTAGCCGACGCCGTCGGTGCCCAGCGGGTGGCCCGGGGTGCCGGGGGCCAGGTAGACCGACGCGAGGTCGGTGTGCACCTGGTCGGTCCGGTAGAACAGCGGGCCGAGGAAGCACAGGCCGCCCAGCACGATGAAGATGATCAGGCCCAGCAGGGCCAGGCGGTTCTCGGCGAACACGGTCAGCGCCTGACGCCACTGGCCGCGTACGGGCGCCTCTTCGGCGGGGACCGGCGTGCCGGTCGCCTCGGCGGACGCGGTCATGAGCGGGCCGCCGTCCTGAGCCGGACGCGCGGATCGACGGCGGCGTACAGCAGGTCGGCGAGCAGGGCGCCGAGCACGGTCGCGATCGCGATGATCAGCGTGACGCCGAACAGGATCGGGAAGTCCCGCTTCAGCGCCGCCTGCCAGAACAGCTGGCCCATGCCGGGGTAGTTGAACAGGGCCTCGACGACCAGGGCGCCGCTGAACAGCGCGGGCAGGTACATCCCGAGCAGGGTGATGACCGGGAACAGGCCGTTGCGCAGCGTGTGCCGGGCGACGACGCGCGCCTCCGACAGGCCCTTGCTGCGGGCGGTGCGCACGTAGTTCTCGTTGAGGTTGTCGACCATCGAGGAGCGCACGTACCGCGAGTAGACGGCGACGGTCACGATGGCGAGCGTGACGGTGGGCAGGACGAGCCCGGCCGGATCGGCCAGCACCTCACCGAGGGTGAACCCCTGCGAGGCCTCCGGCGGCAGGATCGGCCAGACCTGCGAGAAGAGAATGATCATCATGAGACCCATGAAGAAGATCGGCGTGGCGTAGGCCAGCAGCGACAGGGTGGTGATCGTGTAGTCGGGCCACCGGTTGCGCCGCATCGCCTGGACGACGCCGAGCGGGATGGCGACGACGACGGCCAGCATCGTCGAGAACAACGACAACACCATGGTCTTGGGCAGCCGCTGGCCGATGGCCTCGGCCACCGACTGGTTGAGCTGGAAGGAGTAGCCGAGGTCGCCGCGCAGGAGGCGGCCGATGAACATGACGTACTGCTGGATCCAGGGGCGGTCGTAGCCCATTTCGTGGTCGAACGCCGCCAGCTGGGCCAGCGTCGCGTCCTTGCCCAGGGTGGCCCGCGCCGCGCCGCCCGGCAGGAGATGCAGGATGACGAACGTGATCATCGTGACCAGCACGACGATGATCAGGGCCTGGCCCAAGCGGGTGATCAGATACCGGGCCACGCGGGGCCCCTCCTTGTTCCAGGGACCCCGGCGACCCCCGCACGGGCCGCCGGAGTCGGGGACGGTCTCAGCTCTTCCAGGACCAGTCCTGGAAGAACATGTTGTTCATCGGGTCCTGCGTGACGCCCTGGAGCCCGGAGCGGTACGCCGAGATCTGGTAGACGGGGTTCGGCATCCACAACACCGGCAGGTCCTGGGCCAGCCGGTCGTTGTACGCCTTGAGCGTCGCCTCGTCGTCGGCGAACTGGGTGGCCTCGATGAGCTTGTCGGCCTCGGGGTCGCTGTAGCTGCCCAGGTTGACCGGCGCGTCGGTGGCGAACAGCCGCTCGCCGCTGGGGAAGGCCGGGTAGTACCAGCTGCCCTGCGAGCCGAAGAACGACATGTCCCACGAGCAGTTGGAGTCCGACGGCTTGCACGCCGGGGTGACCGCGACCGAGTCCGGCACTTCCTTGATGGTGAGCTGGATGCCCAGCTTCGACATCTGCGACTTGATCTCGGCGAACATCTTGGTCGTCGCGGCGAAGCCGGTCTGGCTGGTGACGGTGAAGGCCAGCTTCGCGCCGGACTTGACGCCCTCGCCGCACTGGTCGGCGCCGCTGCCCGGCTTCTGGCAGGTCGTCTGCCCGTCGGGGGTCACCTGCCAGCCGTGGCTCTCCAGGAGCTGCTTGGCCTTGGCCGGGTCGAAGGGGTAGGCGCAGCCTTCGCTGGAGCCGTTCGTGCCGGGCTTGGCCGGGACGGGCCCACAGGTCGGGGCCGCCATGCCGGACCAGATGGCCTTGCTGATGGTCGGCTGGTCGATGAGCGACTGCAGGGCCTGGCGCAGGTAGAGCTGCTTGAACAGGGGGCCGGAGTCGGGGTTGTTGAAGTTGAGCTGGAGGTAGGTGATGGACCAGCCGTACCAGGGGGCGATCTGGTAGCCCTTCGACTCCAGGTACTTCTGCTGCGACAGGTTGGCCGGCGGCACGTAGCCGTAGTCGATCTGGCCGGCGCGCAGCACGTTGAACTCGGCGTCGTCGCTGGTGAAGGGGCGCAGCGTGACCGACTTGAGCTTCGGCTTGTCGCTGCCGGAGTAGTTCGCGCGGGCGGTGAGGACGACCTCGCCGTTCGGCACGTACTTCTCCAGCTTCCACGGGCCGCTGTTGACCTGCCACAGCTCGTTGGTCGCGTACGTCTTGGGGTCCTTCGACGCGGCGGTGAGGAAGTCGAAGACCTTCTTGGCGCCCTCGGGGGTGGTGTCGAGGTCGCTCACCTTGCCGGTGGCCGAGTCCTTGTCCCAGACGTGCTGGGGCAGCGGCACGATGCGGTTGAGCTGGTTGCCGACGAACCACCCGGTGTTGTACGTCTTCGTGGTCGTCAGGGAGAAGGTCTTGTCGTCCTTCACCTTGAACTCGGCGATGTTGTCCGGGAAGCCGCCCTCCCGGTAGGACGCCCACTTGTCCTTGTTCGCGGTGACGAGATTCCACCAGAACTGGATGTCACGGGTGGTGACGGGCTTGCCGTCGGACCACGTGTTGTCCTTCAGCGTGATCGTCAGCGTCTTGCCGCCGTCGCTCACCTCGGGCGGTTCGGCCATCGAGCGCCCGGGGTCGATGTTGTACTTCGCCGAGCCGTCCAGCAGGTACTCGTACAGGTGACGGTACTGGGCGGAGCCGAAGATGACGTTCTCGCCCTGGGTGAAGCCGGGTGCCGAGATCGGCAGGATCCAGTTCGGGGTCCTGAGGGCGACGGTCACGCCGTCCTTGCTCTGGCCCCCGCTCTGGGCGGCCTTCTGCGCGCCGCCGGCGGACCCGCTGCACGCGGTCAGCGCCAGCCCGAGGGCCAGCACGCCCGCCAGGGCGCCGGTGCCGCGGAGCCCGCGCCGGTGGAATCTGCTCCCCATGGGATCTCCTCGGTTGACGTCGCACGGCGCCCTGCGCTTACCGGGGGGCCTGGTGCGTTCGATGCGGAGAATGTATAGATGGTCCCGCATGAAGTCAACGGAACTAATTCGCTTTGTTCGCTGACTTCTTTCGGTTTAGAGTCGAAGTCGCCGGTGCCTCATGATGGGGCTCTGTTGCGACGACGGGCCTGCCGGGGAACCGGCCTGAAAGAGGAGCGGCATGCCGGAGCCATCGAGTCCCGCCAACCTGCGTGAGCAGGCGCTCAGCCTCTTGGCCAGCGGTGCGGCGACGTCGCGCGCCGATCTGGTGGAGACCCTCCAGGTGGCTCCGTCCACGGTCTCCAGCGTGGTCCGGCGGCTGCTGGAGGAGGGCGCCATCCTGGAGGAGGGCGTCGGCCGCTCCACCGGCGGGCGACGGCCGCGGATCCTGCGGCTGCGCGACGTCCCGGGCGCCTTCGCGGTGTCCGAGCTGGGCGCCCAGCACGCGCGCGTGGGGCTGTGCGCGCCCGACGGCCGGCTGCTGGCCGTACGGGAGATCGCCACCGACATAGCGGAAGGGCCCGGCCAGGTCTTCGACGCCATCTGGCGGGCGTACGAGCAGCTCAGCACGGCCAATGCCCCCGGCCAGACGTTGCTCGGCATCGGCCTCGCGCTGCCCGGCCCGGTCGAGTACCCGCACGGCCGGCTGATCGGCCCGGCCCGGATGCCCGGCTGGAACGGCTTCGACGCCCAGGCCCACCTGAGGGAGCGCTTCGGCGTGCCCGCGGTCGTCGACAACGACGCCAAGGCCGCCGCCATCGGCGAGTACGTCAGCCGGGGCCGCGACCCCGGCGACATGATCTACGTCAAGGCCGGCACCGGCATCGGCGGCTGCCTGGTCAGCGGCGGCCAGATCTACCGCGGCGGCCGCGGCCTCAGCGGCGACGTCACCCACGTGCGGGTGGCCGACAGCGGCGAGCGCGAGTGCTCCTGCGGCAGCCGCGGCTGCCTGGAGACGGTGGCCAGCGGCGCCGCCCTGGTCCGCCAGCTCAAGGACCGCGGCCTGCGGGTCAGCACGCCGCGCGACGTCGTCGCCGCCACCGTCGACGCCGAGCCGTCCGTCGTGACCCTGGTGCGCCACGCCGGCGAACTGCTCGGGGTCGCCCTGTCCGGCCTGGTCAACTTCCTCAACCCCGACGCCGTCGTCATCGGCGGCGCGCTGTCCAGCCTCGACGTCTACGTGGCCGCCGCCCGGAGCATGCTCTACAAGCGCTGCCTGCCGTCCATGACCCAGTCACTGTCCATCGAGGCCAGCGCCGCCGGCCCGGACGCCGCCCTGATCGGCCTCGGGCACCTCGTGCGCGCCTCGGCCGACGTCCGTCCCTCCTAGGCAAGGAGTCCCCCGCCCGTGTCCCGTCCCCTCCGCGTCGCCGTCGGCGGCGTGCACATCGAGTCCAGCACCTTCTCCCCGCACCTGAGCACCGCCGCCGACTTCGAGGTCACCCGCGGTGACGCCCTGCTGGCGCGGTACGGCTGGCTCGCCGAGCCGTGGGCGGCCGACGTCGAGTGGATCCCGCTCGTGCACGCCCGCGCCCTGCCCGGCGGGGCCGTGGCCAGGGAGACCTACGACGCCTGGGCCGCCGAGATCGCCGCCGGGCTGGCCTCCGCGGGCCCGGTGGACGGCGTCCTGCTCGACATCCACGGCGCGATGAGCGTGGTCGGGCTGGAGGACGCCGAAGGCGACCTGATCACGGTGGTCCGCTCGGTGACCGGCGGTCAGCCGTTCGTCTCGGCGGCCATGGACCTGCACGGCAACGTCTCCCACCGGTTCTTCGCCGGCTGCGACCTGCTCACCTGCTACCGCACCGCGCCGCACGTCGACGTCTGGGAGACCCGCGAGCGCGCCGCGCGCAACCTGGTGACGGCCCTGCGCCGCGGGCAGCGTCCGCACAAGGCCCTCGTGCACGTGCCGATCCTGCTGCCCGGCGAGATGACCAGCACGCGCGTCGAGCCGGCCAAGGGCCTCTACGCCCGCGTCCCCGAGATCGAGGCCAGGGACGGCGTCATCGACGCGGCCATCTGGATCGGCTTCGCCTGGGCCGACGAGCCCCGCTGCCGCGGCGCTGTGGTCGCCACCGGCACCGACGCCGCCGCCACCGCCGCGGCCGCCCGCGAGCTGGGCGAGCAGTTCTGGGCGGCGCGCGACGCCTTCACCTTCGTCGCGCCCACCGGTTCCATGGACGAATGCCTCGACCAGGCGCTGACCGCGGTCAAGGACCCGGCCCGGCGCCCGTTCTTCATCAGCGACTCGGGCGACAACCCCGGCGCGGGCGGCGCCGACGACGTCACCTTCGCCCTCGAACGCATGCTGGCCCGTCCCGAGATCGCCGGCGGCTCGGTCCGCGCGGTGTACGCCTCGCTGGTCGATCCGGAGGCCGTGGCCCAGGTCGCCGGCCTCGCGCCGGGCTCGCCGGTCAGCCTGCGCGTCGGCGGCCGGATCGACGCCCGCGAGCCGGGGCCGCTGCCGATCGAGGGCGTGCTGGAGGCGGTCGCCGACGACCCCGACGGCGGGTTGTGCGTCAGCGTGCGGGTGGGCGGTCTGAGCGTGTTCGTCACCTCCCGGCGCATGCAGTACCGCGAGCTGGCCTCCTACGCCCGGCTGGGCGTCCAGGTGGACGACGTCGACCTGGTGACGGTCAAGATCGGCTATCTGGAGCCCGAGTTGTTCGACGCGGCCGGCGACTGGCTGCTCGCGCTCACGCCGGGCGGGGTCGACCAGGACCTGCAGCGCCTGCCGTACGAGCGCCTGGCCCGCCCGGTCTTCCCCCTCGACCGCGACTTCGACGCCGACCTCACCGTGATCACCGGCTCATAGACGCCCTGACGGCCCCCTCCGGCACCCGACCTGGCAGGGCTTGGAGGGGGCTCCCAGTCGGCTCCAAGCCAGGAACAAGAGGGCTAACTCATCATTTCCGCCTGTGAGCGGATATTTCAGGAAAAGACTGATGAGGGTCGCCGCGGGTGCGGCGGTCGTCGCGGCGGTCATGCTGCCCGCGCTGCCGGCGGCCGCCGACGGCACCCCCGACGAGCGGCCCGACATCCCGGTGGGCACCTGGCTGGCGGCGCGTACGCAGCCCGCGGTGCAGCTGACCAGCTTCACCTACACGGCGACGGTGTCCGTCCCGTCCAACACGATCAACGAGGCGGCCTACAACCAGATCGTCCAGGAGGCCGTCGCCGCCGTCCAGTCCGGCAAGATCTCCTCGGACGAGCGCAGCATCGGCAAGTGGGTCTTCCAGCAGATCGCCGCCAACGTGGACACCTACGTGTCCTCGACCACGCCGATGCGTACGGTCGAGGCCGAGGTCGGCGGCATGTGCACCGGCTGGTGGGTCACCCCTGACGGCTACATGGTCACCGGCGCGCACTGCGTCCAGGTCGGCGAGACCGAGCTCAGCCAGCTCTTCGCCCAGCAGGCGCTGGCCAAGTTCAACAAGCAGGACGCCAAGGAGATCATCAGCGGCCTGGGCGACCTCAAGAACGACGAGGAGATCCTCAAGCTCGCCCAGCAGATCTACGTCACGTTCAACTCGACCCACATGCAGCTCAGCAACCTCAAGCAGAGCCTGTCGGTCATGCAGAGCCTGCCCGGCGGCGGGGTGGACAAGACGGCCAAGGCGGTCCCGGCCGAGCTGGTGTCGGTCGGCGAGAGCTACCCGGGCAAGGACTTCGCGCTGCTGAAGGTGAACGGCCAGCAGAACCTGCCGACCGTGCCGCTCGGCGACGACGCCGACGTGCGCACCGGTGACACGCTCTACATCAGCGGCTTCCCCGGCCTGGTCACCAACACGCCGTTCTTCAGCCTGGAGTCGAAGCTGGAGCCGGCCCTGACCGAGGGCCCGTACAACGCCAAGCGCACCACGCAGACCGGCGTGCCGTACATCCAGACGCAGGCTCCGTCCTACCACGGCAACTCCGGCGGGCCGGTGTTCAGCAAGGACGGCAAGGTCGTCGGCATGCTGATCGCGGGCACGGTGAGCGAGGGCGGCGAGGCGTCGGAGAGCGAGAGCTTCGTCCTGCCGGTCGGCATCATCAAGGAGAAGCTCGGCGAGAAGAACGTCAAGCCCGCCCAGGCCGTCACGACGACCCGGTACAACGAGGCGCTCAACGACTTCTTCCGGCACTACTACTCCGACGCGCTGCCGAAGTTCCGCGAGGTCCAGGCGCTGTTCCCGAACCACCCGTACGTGGCCAAGTACATCAGCGACTCCCAGCAGGCGATCTCCGCGGGCAAGGACGAGACGCCCAAGCCGATCCTCATGTGGGTGCTGATCGCCGGCGGCGTGCTGCTGCTCCTGGTGCTGGTCGCGGTCGTGGTCAAGGTCCTGCGCGGACGCCGGCGGCCCCAGCCGGCCATCGTCTCGCCCCAGCCCGGGTACGGCGCGGTGCCGCCGCCCCCGTGGCAGCAGCTCCCTGCGGCCCAGGCCCAGCTCTCGCCGCCGGTGCAGCCGATGCATCAGGCCCAGAGCCCGTACGGCCACGGCGACGGCTACGGCCCCGGCGGGTACGGCGCGAACGGCCACGCCGCGAGCCCGTACGGCTCGGCCCCGGACGCCCACCTCCACCAGCCCCCTCACCAGCAGCCCTCCTACGAGCAGCCCGGCGGCGACCAGACCAGGTCCGTGCGCTACGGCCAGTTCAGCCCGCCCGCGGACCCCAGGTCCGGGCAGGTCGCGGACCTGGAACGGCAGATCGCCGACCTCCAGCGCCGGCTCGGCGACCAGCCCCCGAACGCCTGACGGGCCCGCGTGAGCCGAGTCCCGCCAGACACGTCAGGATGCGTGGCCCCGGAACCCCATGACGGGTTCCGGGGCCACGACGCGTGCCCGCCGGATCCGGGCCGCAGCGCCCGCCGCGGCCTACGATGACCTTGTGGACGTGCTGAGCAGCCGCGTGCTCCTGCGGCCGACCGACCCCGCCCGGACCCGCCGCTTCTACGCCGACACCCTCGGCCTGGCGGTCTACCGCGAGTTCGGCCCCGACGACGATCCCGGCGTGGTCTTCTTCCTCGGCCAGGGATTCCTTGAGGTCGCCGGGCGCTCCGACGGCCCCGCGACCGGCGGCACGCTGTCGATCTGGTTGCAGGTGCGCGACGTCGGGCGCGAGGAGGAGCGCCTGCGGCAGGCGGGCGTCACGGTGCTGCGCGAGCCGCGGCTGGAGCCGTGGGGCCTGGTCGAGATGTGGATCGCCGACCCCGACGGCCATCGCATCGTCCTGGTGGAGGTGCCGCCCGGCCATCCGCTGCGCCGCGACCCGCGGTGAACCGCCCCGCGTTTGCCTCCTGAGCAGATCGTGTGCTAGCTTTAATCCCGTTGCAGTTGTGGTACCCATAAAAGACTTTGTGCGCACCTGACCTAGCTGGACTTTCAGGTGCGTTTTTGTTTTCCGGTCATCTCCGGGATGGGCTCATCGCGGCGACACGGGGATCCGCACGGTGCGGATCCCGTCTCTGCACGTCATCTGAAGGAGATCGTTATGGCTACCGGTACCGTGAAGTGGTTCAACTCGGAAAAGGGCTTCGGCTTCATCGCGCAGGACGGCGGCGGCGCCGACGTCTTCGCCCACTACTCCAACATCGTCTCCAACGGTGGCTACCGTGAGCTGACCGAGGGCCAGAAGGTGGCCTTCGACGTCGTGCAGGGCCAGAAGGGCCCGCAGGCCGAGAACATCGTTCCCGCCTGACCTCACGCAGCCCGCGTCTGGGCCCGCACCCTCTTCGGGGTGCGGGCCCAGACCGCTTTCAGGGGTATTTGGTCGGGTATGGACCGATCAGCTCCGCGCGGTTATGTTGCGAGAGCGTCAGGCACGTTGTCAGACGACGCCGGGGAGCACCACCAGGACTGCGTCTGAGAGGACCCTCGCATGTGCGGCATCGCCGGATGGGTGGACTTCGACCGCGACCTGACCCGCGAACGGGCCACGGCCCTCGCCATGACCGCGACCATGAGCTGCCGGGGCCCCGACGACCAGGGTCTGCACCTCGAACCGCACGCCGCGCTCGGCAACCGCAGGCTCGCCGTCATCGACGTCGAGGGCGGCCACATGCCGATCGAGGCCGAGGGCCTGGCCGTCATCACCTACAGCGGCGAGGTCTACAACTTCCGCGAGCTGCGCGAGGAGCTGGCCGCCAAGGGCCACCGCTTCCGCACCAGAAGCGACACCGAGGTCGTGCTGCGCGGCTACCTGGAATGGGGAGAGGGCGTCGCCGACCGGATCAACGGCATGTACGCCTTCGCCGTCTGGGACGAGCGCGCGCAGGAGCTCGTGCTGATCCGCGACCGCATGGGCATCAAGCCCCTGTTCTACTACCCCCTGCCCAACGGCGTGCTGTTCGGCTCCGAGCCCAAGGCGATCCTGGCCAACCCGCTGGCCCCGCCCGTGGTCGACCTCGACGGCCTGCGCCAGCTCCTCAGCATGGCCACCGTCCGGCAGCGGTCGGTCTACAAGGGCCTGTGCGAGCTGCCGCCCGGCCACCTGCTGCGCGTGGGCCGGCAGGGCGCGCGGCTGCGCCGCTACTGGTCGCTGGAGGGCCGCGAGCACACCGACGACCTCGACACGACCGTACGCACGGTGCGCGAGCTGCTCGACGACATCGTCGGCCGGCAGCTGATCTCCGACGTGCCGCTCTGCACGCTGCTCTCCGGCGGCCTCGACTCCAGCGTCGTCACCGCGCTGGCCAGGACGCACGGCCCGATCCGCTCCTTCGCCGTGGACTACGCCGGTTACGCCGAGCACTTCCGGGCCGACGAGTACCGCGGCGACCCCGACCGGCCGTTCGTGCGGATGCTGGCCGAGCACGTCGGCTCCGAGCACACCGACATCGTCCTCGGGCCGGCGGAGCTGGCCGACCCCGGGCTGCGGGCCTCGGTCGTCCGGGCCTGGGACGCGCCGAGCTTCCTGGGCGACATGAACTCCTCCCTCTACATGCTGTTCCGCGCCATCCGCGAGCATTCGACCGTGGCGCTGTCCGGCGAGTCCGCCGACGAGATCTTCGGCGGGTACGCCTGGTTCCACCTGCCGCAGACGGTCGAGGCCGACACCTTCCCGTGGCTGGCGATGGTGATGCGCGAGCAGCAGCCGACCGACATGCTCGACAAGTCGCTGATCCGGCAGCTCGACCTGGACGCCTACACCGCCGACGGCTACCGTACGGCGCTGGCCGAGGTGCCCCACGTGGCCGGGCAGGACGCCCGCGAGCGGCGCATGCGCGAGATCTGCTACCTGCACCTCACCCGCTTCCTGCCCTTCCTGCTCGACCGCAAGGACCGGATGAGCATGGCCGTCGGGCTGGAGGTGCGCGTGCCGTTCTGCGACCACCGGCTGGTCGACTACGTGTTCAACACGCCCTGGTCGATGAAGACGTTCGACGGCAGGGAGAAGAGCCTGCTGCGGGCGGCCGGGGCCGACCTGCTGCCCGAGCCCATCGTGCGCCGGGTCAAGGCCCCGTACCCGGTGACCCAGGACGTGGGCTACGAGCAGGCGCTCCGGGACGCGCTGCGCGAGCTGGCCGCCGACAAGGACGCCCCGGTGCTGCAACTGCTCGACGCCGACGCCGTCCGCGAGGCCGCCTTCGCGCCGGCCGAGAAGGTGACGACCACGATGAGCAGGTACGGCCTGGAGCTGGCGCTGGATCTGAACGTCTGGCTGACCTCCTACGGCGTGCGCCTGGAGGTGTAGCGGGCACACTGGGCGGATGACGTCCACTGATCATCTGCCGGCCACGCCGTTCGAGGAACAGTTGTGGGCGGCCCACCAGGACGGGCAGACCGCCCTGTGCCTGGGCCTGCTCCGCGACGCCGACCTGGCGTTGCCGATCACCGCCGCCGCCGCGGCCGGGACCGAGCCGCCCGCCTGGGCGACGGCCACGGACTCCGGCCGTACGTGGGTGCTCGCCTTCACCTCGGTCGAGGCGATGGTGACCGCGACCGGCGGCCTGGCCACGCACTGCCGGATCGTCTCGCCCGCCGAGCTGGCGGCCGGCTGGCCGGACCCGCGATGGGGCCTGGCGGTCAACCCGGGCCTCGGGGCCTCGTTCCTGCTGGAGCCCGGGACGCTGGCCAGGCTGGCGGTGCCCACGCTCGTCCAGGACCTGCGGCTCGCGCCCGGGTCGGGGGTGCCGGTGGTGCAGAAGCTGCTGTCCCCGGCCGACATCGCCGACCTGCTGGCGACGGCCGAGCCGCGCGTCTCCGGCTACTGCCACCACGCCCTCGACGTCTCGCACATCGCCACGCCCACGGTGCTGGCCGACGCGCTGAAGCAGCCCGACATGCTGACCGGGAGCGGCTCGCTGAACATCCTGCGCTGGCATCCCGTCGGCCTCGACCTCTACCGCACGCCGTACGGCGGGCTCGACGAGCAGGGCCGGGACGCGGTGGCCGGCTGGGTGGTCGAGGAGCCGCCGTTCGTGGGCATGGGCCTGGTGCCCAACGTCGACCAGGTCATCCGCGAGTACAAGGTGTACGGCGTCGGCCTGCCGCACGGCGCGGAGATCTGGGAGCTCACCCACGAGGGCACCGAGCACCGGCGCGCGCTCTACCACGGCGACCTGCGGCGATGGCTGCTGATCGGCCGGAAGGCGGCGGCATGACCTGGCACTTCTACCGCGCCCACTGGCAGGGCGCCGACTACGTGGCCAGCCCCGAGCCACATCCCCTGGAGCTGTGGGTGCGCCTGCGCCTCCCCGAGCCGGCCGACGGCTTCGAGGAGGTCGAGCCCGGCTGCCACGTCCGCACGGTGCCGTTCGCCGAGTGCGCGTCCCTGCAGTTCGTCACCACGGAGTGCACCTGGCGGGGCGAGCGGTTCCAGGTGCACGACGAGCGGGACGGCCTGCTCCTGCTCGAATACCTGGGCGGCTCCGCGCCCGCCGCGCTCGCGCTGGGGCTGGAGCGGGTCGAGCGGGGGGTGTACCGGGCGTGGGCCCCGCGGACGGAGATCACCGAGCTCCGCGAGGAAATTGTGGCGATAAGTCCACAGGATGGGCCTTTTTGAAGATTGGCTCTTGTCTCCTGTTGTTCATGTGACAGAAACTGACCTGAAAGGTGCATGTGACGTAAGAAACACGCGGCATGGGGGCGGGGGTGTCATGGATTCTCCTGACGTGGCGGGGATGCGGGCATACGGCGACGAGCTGCGCGACATGTTCCGCCAGATCCAGGACGTGGGCATGGAGCTGCACCAGCAGGCCAAGGCCGTCCAGGTGACCGAGACCTCGAAGGACGGCCTGGTGTCGGTCACCGTCGGCTCGCGCGGCGAGCTGATCCGGCTCGACCTCGACCCGCGCATCTACCGCCGCCCCGACGCCCGTCAGCTCGCCGACACCATCGCCGAGACCACCCGGCTGGCCGCCGAGCGCGCCCAGGAGCGCGTCACCGAGATCTTCGAGCCGGTGATCCCGCGCGAGGACTTCCAGGCGCATCTGAGCGGCGATCTCGAAACCGTCATGGCCCGGCTCGCCGACCGCATGGGAGGCAGCCGATGAGGCCCTGGGACGGCACCCAGATCATCAAGCCCGTCGTGGACTCGGGCATCTCCCAGTGGACCACCGTGGCCGAGGACTGGGAGAAGGAGTCCGAGCGGCTGGTCGCCGCGGTCGTCGAGGCGCTGGCCGCCGCGCCCTGGGGCAACGGCGCCGAGGGCCAGGCGTTCATGAACTCCCATTTCCGCGACGACGGCCCCAACCGCATGCTCCACCAGTGCGTCGAGCTGTCCAAGCAGATGATGGACGCGTGCGGCAGGCTGCGCGCGAGCATCGACAACACCCTCGGCGTGGACGCCGCCATCGAGCAAGACCTCAAAGCGCGAGAGGTCTGACGCGTGACGCACAGCGCGACCGGCCCCCAGGGGCCGACTTCCCACACTTCGTCGAATGTGTCCACCGTCCAGCCCCCGGTCCGCATCGACCGGGACGTGGAGCCGGTCTGGGAGACCGAGGTGCTGCCCGACTGGGTGGTCAACTGGTTGATCCCGATGTTGTCGGCCGGCCAGAAGTGGCCGGAGGCGAGCGAGAGCGGGATGTCCAAGCTCGCCCACGCCTACCACGCGCTCGCCGCCGGGGCGATCGGCACCGCGCCGCGCGCCGGCTCGGCCGTGCGCACCGTGGCGACCGGCTGGTCCTCGCCGGCCAGCGCCGACTTCGTCTCCCGCGCCAAGTACCTGTACGGCCACGGCGCCGGCATGGCGGGCGCGGCCGGCCAGTCGCAGAACTTCCTGAGCCAGTCGGAGAACTTCGCGGTCGAGACCCAGTACTCCAAGCTGTCCGTCAACGTGGCGTTCTGGGTCACGGTCGTCGCCATCGCCATCGCGCTCTTCGTCGCCTTCTTCACCGCCGGCTCCGCGACGGCGATCATCGGGCCGTACGCGGCCGCGGGCCGCGCGGCGATCAGCCGGATCCTGGTCCGGCTCGCCATGATCGGCGCCAGGGAGGTGGGCGCCGGCAAGCTGGCCCGGGTGACCGTGCTCAGCGGCGCCACCGGGCGCGGCCTCATCGCCCGGCTGCTCGGCTCGGCGATCGGCAAGGAGCTGATCGAGGAGATCGGCGAAGAGTTCTTCATCGACGCCGGCGCCCAGTACCAGCAGATCCAGATGGGCACCAGGAAGGAATGGGACTGGAAGAAGTCCCGGGCGGCGATCATCGGCGCCGGCGGCGGCGCGCTCGCCGGCACCGCGCTGTCCGGGCCCATCTCCAAAGTCACCCGGCACATGCCGGGCTTCCCCGGCCGTGCGATGACCACCGGCCTGACCAACACGATCGCCTCCCCGTTCGGCAGCTTCTTCGCCAACGGCCTGGTGTACAAGCAGTGGGACAACCCGTTCACGGCCGACGCCATCATGGGCGGCTTCATGGGCGGCGCGGGGCGTACCGGGTCGATCAGCCCGTTCAACCCCGAGGTGTACACGACGCTGGCCAACCCGGTCACCGCCCTGGCCTCGGCCTACGACACCGCCGCCCGTACCGACGCCGCCCGCGCGGGTGGCGGCGACCCCAACGCCGGAGGCGGGAACCCGCCGGGCGGGAACCCGCCGGGCGGCAGCCCGGCCTCCATGGGCGGCGGGCCCGTCGTCCCCGCCGGGGCGACGCCCGCCGGCGCGCCCTCCTCCAGCCAGAACGACGACGTCAGGCGCGGCACGTCCGCCGCCCCCGACTCCGACGCCGGCCCGCGCCGCGGCTCCACCTCGCGGGACGACCGGCAGAACACCGACCGCGAGCCCCGGGCCGAGACCACCGAGAACTCCACCGACGACACCACCGACGACTCCGCGGCGGCCCCCGACACGACGCCGCAGACCCCGGACCCGAAGGCGAAGACCAGCTCCGCACCGGCTCCGCAGACCACCGCCGCCCCCCAGCCCCAGGACGACTCCCAGGTTCAGGACGACTCGCAGGACGCCCAGCAGGAGGACCAGCAGCAACCGGCCCCCCAGCAGGACGCCCAGCCCGCCCCGGCGGCCCAGCCAGACGCTCAGCCGGACACCCAGCCGAACGCACAGCAGGACAACCAGCAGGACAACCAGCAGAACGCACAACAGGACAACCAGCAGGACAACCAACAGAGCCCGCAGCAGGACAACCAGCAGGGGCCGATCGCGCAGCAGGGCGACCAGCAGGAAGCGGCCGCCCCGCAGAACGACGACGCCCCCGCCACCACGTCGGCCGCCGCCCCCGACGACGCGCCGCCGCCCACGCCCGTCCTGGCGACCGTCCGGGCCCGTAACGCGCTGATGAACTCGCTCACCGTGGACTTCCCCGGCGCGGTCGTCGGCCCGAACGGCGACCTCCTCATCCCCTCCCCCGACGGCAGCGTACGGGTGATCCGCGCCGCCACCATGAGACGCGTGCGCGCCGCCCTGGACACCCGCGCCGACGAGGTCACCGACGCCGACGAGCTGCAGGCCGAGGCCACCGCGCTGGTGCTGCTGGCCCAGGAGACGGGCGAGACCCGGCAGCCCGCCACGAGCAGGCCGGGCACGGTCACGTCGAGGCCGGTCCCGGGCACCCGGCACGTCCCCGACGCCCGGCCGGGCACCTCGTTGCAGCCCGACGAGGTCCAGGAGGGCGCCGACGCCCTGCGGACGTCCCACTTCCTCAACCAGGACGTGCAGGACATCACCTGGTCTGCCGACGGCACGCTCGTCGTCCGGACCAGGAACAACGGCACCCACCACTTCCGCCCGGTCGTCGGCGAGATGACCGAGGGGCTCATGGGCGAGACCGAGCTCTCGACCGGCGAGGACGCCCAGCACGCCCACGTCGTGCACTTCGCCCCCGGCATGAACCCGAGCCAGGTCTCCCGGGTCTGGCTGCACGAGATCACCGACACCCTGCAGAAGCTCCAGGAGGACGCCGCCCCCAAGCGGCGGGGCTTCCTGCGCCGCAAGCCGGCGACCAGCGAGCCCACGCAGGACATGTGCGCCCAGGCCCAGCTCAACGAGCTGGCGTTCCTGGCCGAGCAGTGGCACGCCGCACAGACGCCGCAGGAGCAGCGGCTGCTCGCCCTGGACATCGACGGCGTGTCCCGCCAGCTCACCGAGCGCGGCCACACCCCGCCGCTGCCGCCATGGGCCCCCAAGCCGGGGTCCCGGCCCACCCACGCGCCGCCGGTGCCGCAGGGCCGCCCCGCGCGCGAGGAGCTGCCGGCCGTCATCGACGCGCTGCAGCGGGCCGAGCAGGCGCTCCAGGAGCAGATCGCGGCGAAGCGGAAGAGCGCCGAGGAGGCCAAGGAGGCGATCCGCAAGGCGCGGCAGGAGGCACGGAAGGCCGACAGGCAGCACGACCAGGGCCACGCGGAGCGAGCGCGCAAGGCGCGGCAGGAGAGCCGTACCCATCGCGCCACCCGGGAACGGCACACCAGGATCGCCGACGCGTACGAGGTCGCGCTGCGCGAGGCGACCCGTACCCGGCAGACGTACCAGCAGCTGCTCACGGCGTTGAACGAGATCGAGAACCCGAGCGCGCCCGCCGGGCCGGTCGGCATGCGGCCCGTCGCCGCGCGGCTGGCCGACCAGGTCCTGCATCAGCACGCCGCGTACCTGGACGCGCTGGCCGCCGCGTTGCCCCAGGAGATCAACCTGGCCGCGGCCCAGCCGACGGGCCGGCTGGCCCACGTGTCCGCCCTCACCACCGCCGTCAACGACCTGCTGGCCGACAACGGCATCGGCCACAGGTTCACGACGCACGAGCTGGAGGGGGCGATCCGGGCGGACTTCCACAAGGCCGTCTCCGCCGACGGCCTCGTCGTGCAGGTGGGGCAGCACGGCAAGGCGGCCGAGGTGCGCATCAAGCTGACGCTCGCCGACCTGGTCGAGGTGCTCGATCCGGCCATCAAGGGGTCGGAGATGATGGTGGGCCTGTTCCACCAGGCCGGCCGTACGGCCTCGGTCAGCCAGGCGGGCAGCGGCGGGCTGTCGATGGGCTTCAACACCGGCGTCCTGGCCCAGTTCCTGCCCGAGGACCACGTGGCCAGGATGATGACGGAACTGCTGGGCGTCGGCCTCGGCGCCTCGATCGGGCGCAACTGGTCGAACGGCGGCGGAGCCGGCATGTTCGCCCAGACGGGCTCGGTCACCGACAACCGGAGCGAGTCGCTGCTGTTCGACGCCGCCGCCACCTGGACGGCCGAGATCCGCACCGGCCAGGACGGGAACTGGCGGGGCGCCGTCACGGTCGACTCCGGCGCTCCCGGCGACTCGTCGAGCCAGCGGCTGTGGTTCTCGCACTCCGCCACCGACCAGCCGCCGCGCAAGCTGGAGTGGATCGACAGGGCCAAGCGCCGCACGGAGATGCCCAACGTCGTCGTCCAGAGCATGAGCGACCTGGAAGGCGCCGTCGACATGCTCGCGGACGTGCTCGGCGGCGACTACGCCGAGGTCGGCACCCCGGCCCGCGACGCGCTGCGCGGGTTCGTCACCCATAACCTGCCCCACAACCTGCGGACCGCGGTCAACGAGGGGCTGGAGCGCGTCTTCACCAAGAACGGCGAGCCGCAGGTCCGGGTACGCGCCGAGAGCCGGGTCGTGGTGGAGCTCTCCCAGCCGGTCGGCGGCTCGACCTCCGAGGAGTGGGAGGAGGAGGTGCTGGTCGACTTCGTCGCGACACCTTCGAGCGCGTCCTCGGGCGCCTCGCTCGAAGGCAACGCCTCGGCCGGGTTCAACGCCCCCGGGCTGGCGGCCGTGGATCTCGGCGGGTACCAGCCCGCGATCGGCCCCAAGGCCAACGGGGCGAGAGGGGCGTCGCGGTCGTACTCGGCCACGGCCAACAAGCAGGCGATCCACCCCAGCGTGCGCCGCATGACCCACCCCAAGCAGAGCTACCGGCTCGTGGTGGTCACCACGTTCACCGTGGAGCGGTTCGGTGAGCCGCCCGTCACGTTGACGCCGGTGCGCAGCACGGCGCTGGCCGACATGCGCGAGAAGGCCGCCTTCCGTTTCGGCCTGCCCGTGGACAGCGCCGCGCTGGTCCGCAAGAACGGGCAGCCGGTCACCGACGCCAACGGCGAGCCGGTCCTGCGCGGCGACCCCAACCCCGCCCCGCCGCCCGGCCGCAAGCCGGAGCTGCCCGTATGGCTCGGCGAGGGGCCGGGGAAGATGCGCGGCGCGGGCCCGGCGCTGGTGGAGGAGATCGAGGGGCTGGCGGAGTTCCGGGAGAAGGTCCTGGAGGAGCTGGCCGAGCGGGGAGTCATCCCCAAGGTCGTGAACGGCGTGCCGGAGTACGCCACCAACGATCTCGCCCGCGCCAGCCAGATCCTCAACCGGCAGGAGCTCCTGGAGCAACTGTCGGAGCAGCGGATCCGCGCCGCCTACGACTCCCTGGCCCAGGACGGCATCGTCCTCGACCTGACGCTGCACGGTCTCAACGCCGCCCCCGAGCACTACATGCTGCACCTGTCGCTGCAGCAGGACTTCGACGACGTGACCTACGTCGGTCACACCGACACCCAGACGGTGGTCAACCTCGACATCGGCTCCGACACCTCGGCCCGCGGCATCAACAGGTCCAGGACGTACAGCGGCGGCGCGTCGGTCAGCGAGAGCGACGGCCCGAACGAGGGGCAGGACGGCCTCACGCACGAGGTCGGCGTCAACGGCGGCGGCAACCGCACCCGTACGGCGGGCTCCAGCGCCGGCGGCACGACCAACATCGTGACCCTGGAGGAGAGCAACGGCCCGGTCGCGATCCTGAAGCTGGGCCACCATATGACCGCCAACCTGCTGCACAACGGCACGACGACGACGATCGCGACCACCGAGGGGTCGGCCCAGCTCGTCTTCGCCGCCGACCTGCTCCCGTCGACGAAGGAGACGCCGCCCGCGCCGATCGGGCGGATGTCCCCGAAGCTCAGGTCCATCGCACAGTTGCTGCACGTGGACGTCGGCCGTCCCCTGGACGCCGCCCGCCAGGTGCTGCCACGCGGCACGACCGCCGACTCCGTGGCCCTCCAGCACCTCATGACGTTCCTGAACGTGCGCAACCTGGTCGGCCATCCGAAGCTGCTGAACCGGCCGTTCACCACGGACGGCGCGATCCGGCCGAACGGCGGCCCCACGCGCTCGTCGCTGTCGGTGTCCGGCGAGATCGGCGAGACCGAGGTGGTGGGCGTCGTCGACCACGTCACCGGCAAGATCAAGTTCGGGCTCGGCAGCGCGGGGATCTCGTGGGGCGGCTCGTCCGGTCTGTCCGCGGGGATGTCGACGAGCGCCTCCGACCTCGACGACGGCGGCACGACCAGCGACGGCGGCTCGCTCTCGCTGCCCTCCCGGTCCGGCGGCACGTCCGAGTCCACCGCGCTCACGGACATCTGGGGCAGCGAGGAACTGCTGATCAACTTCGGCCGCCACTACATGCTGCGCAGCACCGTCGATCTCACCCTGACCGGCTCCGAAAGCGCCGAGCACGGGGTGCCGACCGGCGAGCGCATCACCGTCAGCGAGTCCAGGACGGAGACCGTCTCCGGCACCGCGCTGTTCGCGGTCGCCGAGGACGACGCGCTGCTGATG
Source organism: Nonomuraea sp. NPDC001684 (assembly GCF_053596515.1). NCBI lineage: Bacteria > Bacillati > Actinomycetota > Actinomycetes > Streptosporangiales > Streptosporangiaceae > Nonomuraea > Nonomuraea sp. NPDC001684. The sequence continues at coordinate 465 of NZ_JBSFGJ010000025.1, read as the reverse complement.
TACGGGGAAGGCGACCTCGACCTGCCGCTCCACCTGGTCGGCGACGCGGTCGAACGGTTCCTCAACGGCAGCCTGACCCTCGACCGGAGCATCGCGGTCCCGCTGGTGCAGCGCTACGTCAAGGACATGGCGCAGTCGGGGGTCACCAACGAGTACACCGAGCGCCACACCCCGCAGGCCCTGCTGACCAAGCTCAAGGAGGTCTCCGATCTCGGCACCCCCGCCCCGGGAAGCCCGCAGGAGAAGCTCGACCAGGCCCTGGACAACGCCGCCGAGCAGCTCGAACGCTCCAGGGACGTGGTGCTCGCAGCGCCGTACGACCGGTCGGTGGGCGCGAGCGCGACCGAGTCGCTGACCCTGACGGACGAGAACGGCGACCCGGTCGACGTGATCGACGCGGTCCGGCGCGCCGTGCAGGACGCCGTGCCCGGGGCGCTGGACGAGAGCACCACCCTCGGCGAAGAG
>NZ_JBSFGJ010000024.1:0-48231 GCF_053596515.1 Nonomuraea sp. NPDC001684 | reverse complement strand
CACGGCCTCGCGCAGCGTGCGCACCTCGATGGTGAAGGCCGCCATGCCGCGCAGCGACGTCGTGACCGCCGGGTCGCCGACGCGCGGGTTGCCGGTGTCGGCGACCACGATGGCGTCGGCCCGCAGCAGCTCGGGGTTGCGCTCGACGAAGGCCTCCAGGCGCTCGCCCGCGTACTCCTCCTGGCCCTCGATGATGACCTTGATGCCCACCGGGAACCGGCCCTGGAAGGCGCGCAGCGCGGCGATGTGGGAGATGATGCCCGACTTGTCGTCGGCGCAGCCGCGGCCGTACAGCTTGCCGTCGATCAGGGTGGGCTCGAACGGCGGCGTGCGCCAGGCGGCCAGGTCGCCGGCGGGCTGCACGTCGTAGTGCGCGTACAGCAGGACGGTGGGCGCGCCGGGAGGGGCCGGGGCCTCGCCGTAGATCGCGGGGAAGCTGCCTTCGACGGCGACCTGCTGGACGTGCGGCAGGCCCGCCGAGCGCACGAGCTCCTCCGTCGCCGCCGCGGCGGCGTAGACCGGCTCCTCCGGGTGCCCGGGGAAGGCCACGGAGGGAATGGAGGCGAGCCGCTTGAGCTCCTCGATGGCTCGGGGCATCGCGGCGGCGACGGCGCTCTCGATCTGGTCAGGAGTCACGGGACGGTCCCCCGGGGGTCGTTCTCGGCAGTTTGGTCTCATTGGATCACAGAAGGTTCCACAGTATGGAAACGGGCATGACCCGCGCGTTAATCTACCTGCGGATTTCGTTGCTGTTACACAACGGTTCTGCGGATCTCGATTTTCTTGCATAGTGCTGCGACCGATTCGCTTGGCAAACCGCAGGTGAAGATGCACACTGTGGGGAGTTCGACACAAGGGAAGATAACCATGACGCAGCCGGAAAACGACGTCCTGAAGGCCGCGCAGGACAACCTGTGGTTGCACTTCACGAGGCACAGCGCCTACCAGGAGAACGAGATCCCGACCATCGTGCGCGGTGAGGGGTCCTATATCTACGACATCCACGGCAAGCGTTACCTCGACGGCCTGGCCGGGCTGTTCGTCGTCCAGGTCGGGCACGGGCGTGGCGAGCTGGCCGAGGCCGCCGCCAAGCAGGCCCAGGAGCTGGCCTTCTTCCCCTTGTGGTCCTACTCGCACCCCAAGGCGGCCGAGCTGGCCGCCCGCCTGGCCGAGCAGGCGCCGGGCGAGCTGAACCGGGTCTTCTTCACCACCGGCGGCGGCGAGGCCGTCGAGACCGCGTGGAAGCTGGCCAAGCAGTACTACAAGCTCGTCGGCAAGCCGCTCAAGCACAAGGTCATCAGCCGCCAGATCGCCTACCACGGCACCCCGCAGGGCGCCCTGTCGATCACCGGCATCCCGGCGTTCAAGCAGATGTTCGAGCCCCTCGTGCCCGGCTCGGTGCGCGTCCCGAACACGAACCACTACCGCGCCGACGAGATCAGTGGCATCCCCGGCATGTCGCCGGAGGAGTACGGCATCTGGGCGGCCGACCGCGTGGCCCGCGCCATCGAGATGGAGGGCCCCGACACGGTGGCCGCCGTCTTCGCCGAGCCCGTCCAGAACGCCGGCGGCTGCTTCCCGCCGCCCCCCGGCTACTTCCAGCGCCTGCGCGAGATCTGCGACGAGTACGACGTGCTGCTCGTCTCCGACGAGGTCATCTGCGCCTTCGGCCGCCTCGGCACCATGTTCGGCGGCCAGAAGTTCGACTACGTGCCCGACATCATCACCTGCGCCAAGGGCCTGACCAGCGGCTACTCGCCCATCGGCGCCATGATCGCGCACGAGCGGCTGTTCGAGCCGTTCAAGCAGGGCGACAACATGTTCGCCCACGGCTACACCTTCGGCGGCCACCCCGTGTCGGCCGCCGTGGCCCTCGCCAACCTCGACATCTTCGAGCGCGAGGACCTGCTCGGCCACGTCACCAAGAACGAGCCCCTCTTCCAGGCGACCCTCGACGACCTGCGCGACCTGCCGATCGTCGGCGACGTGCGGGGCTCGGGCTACTTCTGGGGCATCGAGCTGGTCAAGGACAAGGCCACCAAGGAGACGTTCAACGCCGAGGAGTCCGAGCGGTTGCTGCGCGGATTCCTGTCCAAGGCGCTGTTCGACGCCGGACTCTACTGCCGGGCGGACGACCGCGGCGACCCCGTGATCCAGCTCGCGCCCCCGCTGATCGCGGGGCAGAGGGAGTTCGACGAGATCGGATCCATCCTGCGGGGTGTGCTCTCGGAAGCGTGGGCGCGCCTCTAACACCCTCCCCACCCGGTACGACGAAGTGCCGGTCTCCGAAAGGATCCCTACGATGAAGATCGGCGTCCCTGCCGAGGTCAAGAACCACGAATACCGTGTGGCGGTCACCCCCGCCGGTGTTCACGAGCTGGTGCGGAACGGTCACGACGTCACCGTCCAGCGGGGTGCCGGCCTCGGCTCACACATCACCGACGAGGAGTACCTCGCCGCGGGCGCGAAGATCCTCGACAACGCCGACGCCGTTTGGGCCGGGGCGGACATGGTCCTGAAGGTCAAGGAGCCCATCGCCGAGGAGTACCACCGCCTGCGCGAGGGCCTGGTCCTGTTCACCTACCTGCACCTGGCCGCCTCCCGCCCGTGCACCGACGCCCTGCTCGCCGCCAGGACGACCGGCATCGCGTACGAGACCGTGCAGGTGGGCCACACGCTGCCGTTGCTCGCCCCGATGTCGGAGGTCGCGGGCCGGCTCGCGCCGCAGGTGGGCGCCTACAACCTCATGCGCTTCAACGGCGGCCGCGGCGTGCTGCCCGGCGGGGTGCCCGGCGTGGCCCCCGCCAAAGTCGTCGTCATCGGCGGCGGCGTCTCGGGCCTCAACGCGGCGCAGATCGCTGTCGGCATGGGCGCGGACGTGACCGTGCTCGACACCAACATCGACCGGCTCCGCCACATCGACGCCATCTACCAGGGCCGGCTCAAGACCCTCGTGTCCACCTCGTACGCGATCGAGCGCGAGGTGCTGCAGGCCGACCTGGTCATCGGCGCGGTGCTGATCCCCGGCGCCAAGGCCCCGACGCTGGTCTCCAACGACCTGGTCGCGCGGATGAAGCCGGGCTCGGTGCTCGTGGACATCGCCATCGACCAGGGCGGCTGCTTCGAGGACTCGCGGCCGACCACGCACGCCGAGCCGACGTACACGGTGCACAAGTCGATCTTCTACTGCGTGGCCAACATGCCGGGCTCGGTGGCCAACACCTCCACCTACGCCCTGACCAACGCGACGCTCCCGTACGCGGTCAAGCTGGCCAACCTGGGCTGGCGCGACGCGCTGAAGGCCGACCAGGGCCTCGCGGGCGGTCTGAACACCCATGACGGCCTGCTCACCAACGAGCCGGTCGCCCAGGCGCTGGGGCTGCCGTACACGCCGGTCGCCGACGTTCTCTGATGCTCTTCCGGGGGCGCGGCCGGCGGTCGCGCCCCTAACTCACTCCCAGGCGGCGCCGCAGGTCACGGGCGGTGGCGAGGACGTGCTGGATCTCGCCCGTGCCCGGCCACGGCGCGCTGCCGGGGCGCAGCAGCGTGCCGCGCACCGACGCCAGGTGCTCGACCGCGCTGCGGTGCACCCCGCTCCGCTCCACCAGCCAGCCGATCACGTCGGAGTGGTCGTGCAGCGGCCTGGTCACCAGGTCCCAGGTGCCCAGCACCTCCGTCAGGTCGGGCACCGACAGCGGCACGCCGCCCCTGCGGCCGGTGGCCGCGGACGCCAGCTCCGCGCGGGCGGCCAGCTCGGGCTCGGCGGTGCGCGCCCACGCCTGCGGCGGCGGGTCGGCCAGCCACTCCTCGGCCTCGCCCAGCTCGCCGGCGACCGTCAGCAGCCCGCCCAGCTCGACCGCCGCGCCGTGGTGGCCCGCCTGAGCCGCCTGGCGGAACCAGTGGCGGCCGCCGGCCAGGTCGCCGAACTCGGCGATCAGCAGTAGGCCGTAGTTGAAGGCGGACTCGGCGTCGCCGCCCGCCGCCGCCCTGCCGAACCAGTGGCTGGCCGCCGGGGTGTCGCCGAGCTCCACGCAGACGAACCCGGCCATGCGCTGGTCCTCCAGCCGCCCGGCGGCGGCCGCCCGCTCGTACCAGGCGCGGGCCGTACGCAGGTCGCCGCGGGACAGGGCGATGGCGCCGAGCCGGGAGGCGGCGCCCGGGTGCTCGTTCTTGGCGGCCAGCCGGTAGTAGGCCTCGGCGCCCTCCGGGTCGCGGCTGGCGTGCAGGTAGAGGCCCATGCAGTGGGCGGAGTCGGCGTGGCCGCCCCTGGCGGCGTACTCCCACCAGCGCACGGTCTCCTCGTCCTCGCCGGCGGAGTAGGCCAGGAAGCCGAGGTCGTGGGCCGAGGCCATGTCGCCGTCGTCGGCCGCCCTGCGGTGCCACTCGCGGGCCACGCCGGTCTCGCCGGTGTCCTCGCACAGCAGCGCCAGCCGGCGGGCCGCGGCGCGCGACCCGGCCAGGGCCGAGCGTTCGAACCAGGCCCGCGCGGCGCCGGCGTCGCCGCGCTGTTCGAGCAGGAGCGTGGCCAGGTTGGCGGCGGCCTCCGCGTCGCCGGTGGCCGCGGCGGTCTCGTACCAGATGACCGCCTCCTCCAGGCTGCCGTGCTTCTCGTGCCAGACGCCCAGGTTGTACGCGCTGTCGACGTTGCCGCCCGCGGCCGCCAGCTCCCACCAGAGCCGGGCCGCCGCGCGGTCGCCGCGCTGGGCGTAGAGCTTGCCGAGCCGGTGGGCCGCCTGGGCGTCGCCCTGCTGCGCGGCCACCAGCAACTCCGGCTCGTCACCCACCCGTGGCGCCGGAACGGCCGGCGTCGCCACCTCTCCCTGCCACCAGGCCATGGCGACAGAGTGGCACGTGATCATACGATCGCGAACCGTAATCGCCGACAACGGCCCTAGGAGAACCTGATGAACCCCGAATACATCCCCATCCCGCACACGTAACGCAGCGAGCCGGGGCGGTGGGGCGGCAGCCGTACGGTGGCGGGCAGGGCCACGTCGCGCCCGTCGATGGTGACGGTGCCCGTGCAGCCCTGATCGACCAGTTTGAAGATGACCTCGACCGGTACGTTCGCCGGGACGGACACGGCGGCGGGCCGGTAGCCCTCGCGGGTGGCGTAGACCGTGACGGTCCGGGCGGCGGGGCCGGCGGCGGCCGGTGCGGCCTCACCCGTCCAGCCGCCCAGGTTGAGCCCGGCCACGACGGTCCAGAGCCCGGCGGCGACGGCGACGACCCCGGCGAACCTGGCCAGCCGGGTGCGGGAGATCCGCCGCAGCACGTAGCCGAGCAGCGCGAACGCCGGCGCCGTGCCGACCACGAACCCCGCCATGGCCGCCGCGCCCGACAGCGGCGAGCCGCTGGAGACAGCGAGCATCTCCATGCCGATCGTCACCCCGCAGGGCACCAGGACGGTGGCCGCCCCCAGCAGCGGCGCCTGGTACCCGGACGGCCGGACGGGCTCGGCGCACGCGTGCCGCCCGCCGCGCATGAGCCGGATCGCGAACACGATCACGGCGCAGCCGGCCGCGACCAGGAGCACGGCCCGCGCCCGCGGCGGCAGGCCGACCGCCGAGCCGAGCAGCCCGAGCAGCGCTCCCACCAGCGTGTACGCCGCCAGCCGGCCGGCCAGGAACCAGGCCACCAGCGCCGGGTCGCGGCCGGGGCGGTGGCCGACCAGGCCCACGAGCAGCCCGCCCTGGGCGGCCGTGCACGAGGCGGTGCCCGCCACCAGCCCGGCTGCCACGCCCCCGGCGAACAGGGTGACCGCCTCCACGCTCAGCCCTCCCCGGTCGCGCGCGATGCTTTCGGGGGAAACGTAACGCGGCAGGCCGGATGCGGCCAGTGACAGTTCTTGTACCCTTAGTGATGTTTAGGTGGTTGCGCCCTTGAGCACGGACATCTTCTCGAAGAACTCGTCGTCGCCCAGCTCGCCGCGGGCGTACCGCTCGGCCAGGATCTGCTCGGCCGACGCGGTTGGCCGGTCGGGGACGGCCGCCGGGCGACGCCCCCACCAGCCCTTGCGGCGGGCGGTGACGGCGAGCGCGATGAGCGCGACCCAGAACAGGCCCCAGAAGACCGGGAAGACCGGCCAGAGATGCGGATGCATGACTTCCTCCTTCGTCCTGCCTCCAGGGTCCGCCTTCGCGCGGCGCGGCGAATCGCCCCCCGGGAGCCGCCGCCGCTGCGCCCCGGGGAGTGCTCAGGCGGGCCCGGCGTACGCCTGAGGCGGTAGCGCGCCGGCGCGTTTCATCGTCCGAAGGACGGGTGCGCCCAGGGCCGCCGGGCCTCGATGAGGAACCTGGACGAATGGGCGACGAAAGGGCCCTCGGCCTCGATGAGCTCGTGCAGCTCGCGCAGCCTGTCGCCGTAGCGGGCGACCGAGAAGCCGGGCACGATCCAGATCACCTTGCGCAGGAAGTAGATCACCGCGCCGATGTCGCGGAACTCCATGCGCAGCCGCTCGGCCCGCAGGTCGACCACCTCCAGCCCGGCCGCCTCCGCCTCCGCCACGGCCTGGCGCGGGTCGCGGGCCGAGCCGTCCTGCGGGCCCATGAAGAACTCGGTCAGCTCGAACACGCTGCGCGGGCCGACCTGCTGCGAGAGGTACGCGCCCCCGGGACGCAGCACCCGGGCGATCTCCGCCCACCAGGTCGCCACCGGATGGCGGCTGACCACGAGGTCGAAGACGCCGTCGCGGAACGGCAGGCGCGGCTCGTCGTCGTCGGCCACCACGTACGCGCCGCGCGGGCGCAGCCGGGCGGCGGCCAGCGCCAGGTTGGGCGGCCACGACTCGGTCGCCACCGTCACCTTCGGCAGCGTGGGCAGCCCGGCCAGGATCTCGCCCCCGCCGGTCTGGACGTCGAGCGCCGCCCGCGCCTCCGCCATCCGCCCGGCCAGCAGGCGGGAGTAGCCCCACGAGGGCCGCTCCTCGGTGGCCCGGCCCTCCAGCCAGGAGAAGTCCCAGCCGGCCACGGACACCGTGTCGGCCTCCTCGACCAGGTCATCGTATGTACGCCGCATCCTTCGACCATGTCAGCGCCCCGGCCGCGGCTTCAACCGGATTTCTCCCGTGTCGCCGATCAGGCGACCCGGGCGCGGACGGCCGCGCGGTCGATCCCGAGCTGGTCGATCAGCCGGGCCACCGGGTCGTGGCGGTCGAGCTCCAGGAGGGCGAGCAGGAGGTGGCGGGGCGCCTGCGGCCTGGTCTTCCGCCGGGTGGCCCCGATGGCGGCGTTGATCACCGCGCGGGCGCTCGACGTGAGCGCGGTGCCGGGGACCGGCGGATGCCGGCGGGGCGTCGCGCGCGGGGCCTGGCCGAGGTCGAGGCCGATCGAGCGCAGCGCCTCGCGGTCGAGCTCGTCGAGCGCGGCGCGCGCCCCGGCCAGGTCGACGCCGAGCGCCCGCGCCGGCTCGGCGGCGGGATCGTGCAGCAGGCCGAGCAGCAGGTGCTCGGTGCCGAGCCGCCGGTCGCCGCGCTGCCTGGCCTCGTCGAGCGCCGCGCTGACGACGGCCGCGAAGGGGCTCTTCTCCTTGCCGAACATGGCGATCCTCACTTTCCGTATCTGGCGTGCACGGACTGCCGCGACATGCCGAGCGCGTCGCCGATCTGTTCCCAGGTCCAGCCCTGCTCCCTGGCCGCCGCCACCGACGCCGCCTCGACCTGCTCGGCCAGCCGGTGCAGCGCGCCCACCGCCCGCAGGCCGAGGGCGGGGTCGTTCGACCTGATGCGTTGAGACAGCTCTTCCATGTCCACGCTGTCAGGCTAGATTGACAGGCGAGATTTTGTCAATCTAGCCTGACAGGCATGGACGACGTGATGATCGTGGGAGCGGGCCCGGTCGGGCTCATGCTCGCGGGCGAGCTGGCGCTGGCCGGCTTACGCCCGATCGTGCTGGACAAACGCCCGGAACCCAGCGAGCTGCCCAAGGCCAACGGGCTCGCCGGGCAGATCGTGGAGCTGCTCGGCCACCGCGGCCTGCTCGGCGTCCTCGCCGAGGGCAGCGGCTTCGCCGGCCCCGCCCCGGGGTTCCCGTTCGGGCAGGTGCCGCTGCGCTTCGCCGGGCACGACGACATGCCGCTGCGGCTGCTGCTGATCCAGCAGCCCCGGCTGGAACGGCTGCTGACCGAGCGGGCCGTCCGGCTCGGGGCCGAGATCAGGCGCGGCCACGAGGTCCTCGGGCTGGCCCAGGACGAGGAGGGCGTCACGCTGGAGCTGTCCACCGGCCGGGCCCGCGCCCGGTACGTGGTCGGCTGCGACGGCGGGCACAGCACCGTCCGCGCCCTGGCGGGCATCGGCTTCCCGGGCACCACCGACGACGAGGTGCTGCGGCTCGGCCACTTCGCCCGCGACGAGCAGGGCCCGTTCCAGGCGCCGCGCGTCGAGGGCCTGGAACCCGGCTGGAACCGCACCCCGGCCGGCCGGCTGCTGCTCACCTCGCTGCGGCCCGGCGTGCTCATCGCGGGCGTGCGCGAGCGCGGCACGCTGCCCGGCGGCCCGGTGACCCCGGACGACTTCCGCGCGGCCGTACGCCGGGTGATCGGGCGGGACCTGCCGCTGGGCGAGCCGATCTGGCTGTCCGGCACGGTCGCCCAGGCCCGGCTCGCCGAGCGTTACCGGGCCGGGCGGGTGTTCCTGGCCGGGGACGCCGCCCACCTGTTCCCGGCGGGCGGGTCGGCCCTCAACGTCGGCCTGACGGAGGCGGCCAACCTGGCCTGGAAGCTGGCCGCCGTGCTGCTCGGACGGGTGCCCGCCGGGCTGCTCGACACCTACGAGGAGGAGCGCCGTCCGGTGGCCGCGCGGGCGCTGGCCCAGACCCGCGCCCAGGCGGCGCTGGAACGGGCCCCCGGCGAGGACGGCGACGCCCTGCGCGCGCTGCTCGCCGAGCTGTTCGCCGACGAGCAGCCGCTGCGCCGGCTCGCCGCGCTCCTGCACGGCTCCGACACCCGCTACCCGCCCGCGCCCGGGCTGGAGCACCCGCATCCGCTCGCCGGCCGGTTCCTCCCCGACCTGCCGCTGAGCACGGCGGCGGGGGAGCAGCGGACCGCCGGGCTGCTGCGGGCCGGACGCCCGCTGCTGCTCGACCTCCGCGAAGACCCGGACCCGGTGCTGCCCGAGGGCGGCTGGATCGACGTGGTGCGGGTGCGGTGCGCCGAGCCGCCCGCCGACGTGCTGCTCGTCCGCCCCGACGGGTACGTGGCCTGGGCCGGGACCGGCGGCCTGGCCGAGGCCGCGCGGGCGTGGTTCGGCGCGGGGCCGTCCGCCGTCAGAGCCAGCCCGGCTTGACCAGACCGGACTCGTAGGCGATGACCACGAGCTGGGCGCGGTCGCGGGCGTGCAGCTTCATCATGGCCCGGCTGACGTGCGTCTTGGCCGTGGCCGGCGACATGAACAGCTTGGCGGCGATCTCGTCGTTGGTCATGCCCGTGCCGACCAGGGAGAGCACCTCGCGCTCGCGTTCGGTGAGCTGGTCGAGGCCCTGGGTGGCGACCGGCTCCTTGGCGCGCGAGGCGTACTCGGCGATCAGCCGCCGGGTCACGCTCGGTGACAGCAGCGCCTCGCCCGCCGCCACCACCCGCACGGCCTGGATGAGCTCGGCCGGCTCGGTGTCCTTGACCAGGAAGCCGGACGCGCCGCCGCGCAGCGCCTCGAAGACGTACTCGTCCAGCTCGAAGGTGGTCAGGATGATGATGTGCGGCCCGGGCGGCATCAGGCGGGTGGCGGTCAGGCCGTCGGTGCCGGGCATGCGGATGTCCATCAGCACGACGTCCGGGGCATGCTCGCCTGCCAGGCGCACCGCCTCCGCGCCGTCGGCCGCCTCGGCCACCACCGTCATGTCGGGCTGGGCGTCCAGCAGGGCCTTGAAGCCCGCCCGGACCAGCGCCTGGTCGTCGGCGAGCAACACCTTGATCACGTTGGGTTCTCCTCGGGTAGGGGCAGACGGGCCTCGACCTGGAAGCCGCCGCCCGACGGGCCGGCGACGAGCGTGCCCCCCAGGGCGGAGGCGCGCTCGCGCATGCCGGGGATGCCGTTGCCGCTGCCTTCCTCCGACAGCACGGCGGGCTTGGTCGCCCCCGTGTCGGCGACCACGATGGCCAGCTCCTCGGCGCCGTACTCCAGGCGCACCGACACCCGCGAGCCGGGCGCGTGGCGGGCGGCGTTGGTGAGCGACTCCTGCACGATCCGGTACGCGGCCCGCTCGACCTGCGGCGGCAGCGGCCGCGACCCCACCCGCCGGAGCGAGACCTCCATCCCCGAACGCTGGACGAGGTCGTCGAGCCGGTCGAGCCCGGCCGTCGGGGAGCGCGGGGCGCCGTCGCGCAGCACATTGAGCACCGAGCGCATCTCGCCCAGCACCTCCTTGGACGCCGTCTTGATCGTGGCCAGGGCCGAGCGGGCCTGCTCGGGGTTGGCGTCGATGAGGTGCAGCGCGGTGCTGGCCTGCACGTGGATGAGCGAGATGTTGTGCGCGAGCACGTCGTGCAGCTCCTGGGCCATGGTCAGGCGCTCCTCGCTGGCCTGCCGCCTGGCCTCCTCCTCCGCGACGCGCTCGCGCTCTGCCTGGCGTTCCCTGACGATCCTGACCAGCTCGGCCACGACCATGAACAGCAGGATGAACGCCAGGATCGCCACGCTGTGGAACAGGTCGCGGTTGCCCACCCACCAGGCGTAACTGAGGAGCGAGGCCACCGTCATGGTGGCCATCGTCCAGGCCATCAGCCGTCTGCCGCCCGTGACCAGGAGGAACAGCAGGACGCCCGGGCTGAGGAAGGCGGGGCCGTAGGCGTAGCCGCCGATGAGGAACAGGTCCATCGCGGCGAGCGCGACGGAGACCGTCAGCAGCGGGAACCGCCTGCGGAAGAGGATGGTCAGCGGCCCGACCAGCAGCAACGCGTACGCGTAGGGGTCGAGCGGCTCCCTCAGGAGGCGCTGCTGGCCCCACGTCGCGCCTTGGGCGATCACCAATTGGGCGACCGCCACGATGAGGGCGAGATAAGGGTCGAAACCGGACTTCCAGCGCACGCCTCCACGCTAGGCCACCGGCGGCGCGCGCGACATCATCCCCTTGTCCGAGGGGGCCCTACCACGACGGGCGTAGCTGGGTCATCGTGGACACCATGCGCCGTGTGATCTTCTCCGCAGCAGCAGTCCTCATCTCACTCCTGCCCGCCGCGCCCGCGTCCGCGGGCCCCCAGCAGAAGGCCCCGGTCGCCGAGGGGTACGGAGGCGCCGTCGCCACCGTCGACCTCGACGCCAGCAAGGCCGCGATCTCCGTGCTGAGACGCGGGGGCAACGCCGTCGACGCGGCCGTGGCCGCCGGAGCCGTGCTCGGGGTCACCGAGCCGTACTCGGCCGGCCTGACCGGCGGCGGCTTCATGGTGTTGTACGACGCCAGGCAGCGCAAGGTCGTCACCATCGACGGCCGCGAGACCGCCCCGCGCGCGATGACCGCCACCAGCTTCGAGGGCATCCCGTTCGACGAGGGCGTCACCAGCGGTCTGTCGGCGGGCGTGCCCGGCACGCTGGCGCACTGGGACCTGGCCCTGCGCCGGTTCGGCACCCTCTCGCTCGGCCAGGCGCTCCAGCCCGCCATCGAGGTGGCCTCCCGCGGCTTCGTCGTGGACCAGACGTTCCACGACCAGACCGCCGCGAACGCCGGCCGCTTCAAGGACATCGCCTCGACGGCCCGGCTCTACCTGCCGAACGGCGCCCCGCCGCCGGTCGGCTCGGTGTTCAAGAACCCGGAGCTGGCGAACACGTACCGGGAACTGGCCCGGCGCGGCCCCGGCTGGCTGTACGGCGGCCGGCTCGGCGCGGAGATCGTGGCCACCGTGAAGAAGCCGCCGGTCACCCCCGGCAGCACCCGCAACGTCAGGCCCGGCCTGATGGAGCTGTCGGACCTGCGGGACTACCGCGCCCTCCTGCGCGAGCCCACCAAGATCTCCTACAACGGCATGGACGTCTACGGCATGGCCCCGCCGTCCTCGGGCGGCTCGACCGTCGGCGAGGCGCTCAACATCCTCGAAGCCCTGCCCAAGGTGGGCCTGCACGAGTACCTGGAGGCGTCCAGGCTGGCCTTCGCCGACCGCAACGCCTACGTCGGCGACATCCCCGGCGTGCCGCTGCGCGAGCTGCTGTCCGACGGGTTCGCCAAGGAGCGCGCCTGCCTGATCGGCGACCGGGCACTGACCAGCCCGGTCGCCCCCGGCAGCCCCGACGGCACGTACGGCGCCTGCGCCACCCCGACCGGCACCGCGACCCCGATCGCGGACGAGGGGCCGGAGACCACGCACCTGGTCGTCGCCGACCGCTGGGGCAACGTGGTCGCCTACAACCTCACCATCGAGTCGACCGGCGGCAACGGCATCGTGGTGCCGGGCCGCGGCGTGCTGCTCAACAACGAGCTGACCGACTTCACCTTCGGCCCCGCCCCCGGCGACCCCAACCTGCCCGGCCCCGGCAAGCGGCCGCGCTCGTCGATGGCGCCCACGCTGGTGTTCGACCACGGCAGGCCGGTGCTGGCCGCGGGCTCGCCGGGCGGCTCGACGATCATCACGACCGTGCTGCAGATCCTGGTCAACCGGTACGAATTCGGCATGAGCCTGCCCGACGCCCTCGCCGCGCCGCGGGCCACGCAGCGCAACACCGCCCAGACGCAGGCCGAGCAGGCGTTCCTCGACAAGTACCGGGCCGAGCTGGAGGCCAAGGGGCACGGCTTCGTGCTGAACCCCGAGATCGGCGCGGCCACGGCGCTGGAACTGCGCGGCCACGGCCTGGTCCAGGCCGTCGCCGAGCCCGTACGGCGGGGCGGCGGCAGCGCCCTGGTCGTCGACCCGCGCTGAGCGCGCACGGCGGCGGCCCCCTCGCGGGCCGCCGCCACTCGCCGGCTTGACCCCGGCATGAGGGAATGTTTGCCCAGGTCACGGGGTTGTAACGGGCATCGCGACGCGCCATGCCGCCGGGCGGGAACCGCCTGCCGCAGCGCATCAGCCGCCGTCGCGGCATCCCGACAGACACCCGTGGGCGGCTGCCGCCTGCCCTCAGGAGGAACCCCGTGAAGCCGAACGTCAAGAAGCTGTACGCGAGCGCCCTGCTGGCCGCCACCGCCGCCGTGTCGGGCCTCGGCCTGACGTCCGCCCCCGCCCACGCCGACGGCCTCACCTACGGCCAGGACGTCTCCCACTACCAGCCGGACCACGACTGGGCCGCCAGCGGCGCCGCGTTCGGCATCGTCAAGGCCACCGAGGGCGCCACCCGCGTGGACGCCTCCTTCGCCCGCCACTGGGCCGACCTGGGCGCGAAGGGCAAGGTGCGGGGCGCCTACCACTACGGGCACCCGTCGAACGACCCGATCGCCGAGGCCGACCACTTCCTGTCCGTGGTCGACCGGCAGCCGGCCGCCAAGGGCGACCTGCTCGCGCTCGACCTGGAGACCACCGACGGCCGGTCCGTGACCGAGGTCAACGCCTGGGCCAAGAAGTGGCTGGCGCACGTCCAGGCCAGGACCGGCGTCACGCCGCTGTTCTACAGCGGCTGGAACTTCGCCGACGAGTACGGCCACGGCCTCCAGCGGTACCCGCTGTGGGTGGCCCGCTACGGCAAGGGCCCCGGCCAGGTGGCCGCCCCCGCCGACTGGAAGACCTGGACCATCCACCAGTACGCCGACGCGCCGGTGGACCAGAACGTCTCCGCGCTCACCCCCGTCCAGCTCAAGGCGCTGGGCCGCAGGTGACCCGCCGTCCTCAGTAGATGAGCTCGTACGCCTCCGGCCGCACCTTCCGCGTACGGGCCCAGTACTCGAAGGTGAATCCCGGCCAGATCGTCCGGTTCACTCCGTGCTCGTCCAGATACCAGGAGCGGCAGCCGCCCGCGTTCCACACGAGCGGGTCCAGGCGCGCGTGCAGCCGGCGGTTGAAGGCGTCCTGGGCGTCCTTCCTGACGTCCAGCGCCCTGGCCTGGGTCCTGGAGAGCAGGCGCAGGCACTCGATGACGTAGCGGACCTGGGACTCGATCATGAAGACGACCGAGTTGTGCCCGAGGCCGGTGTTGGGGCCGAGCAGGAAGAACAGGTTCGGGAAGCCGGCGGTGGTGATGCCGTGGTAGGTCTCGATGCCGTGCTGCCAGGCGTCCTGGATCTTCAGGCCGTTCCGGCCGGTGATGCGCTGGTCCTGGAGGGCCTCCACGACCTTGAAGCCGGTGCCGTAGACGATCACGTCGGCCGGGTGCTCCGCGCCGGTCGTGGTGACGATCGAGCGGGGCCGGATCTCGGCGATGCCGTCGGTGACCAGGGTGACGTCCGGCCTGGTCAGGGCCGGGTAGTAGTCGCTGGAGACGAGCACGCGCTTGCAGCCGATCGTGTAGCCGGGCGTCAGCCTGCGGCGCAGGCCGGGATCGGGCACCTGCGCCGCCAGGTGCTTGAGCGCCAGCACCTCGTGCGCCTTCATCAGGCGCGGGTGCACCGCGAAGCCGAGCGCCCGGCTCTCCAGCGCCCAGTAGATGGCTCCGCGCAGGGCCCGCGCCATGCCGGGCAGGGCCAGGACGCGCCGGGCGGCGGGGGAGAAGGCGAAGTCGGGCTTGGGGTGGATCCACGGCGGCGTGCGCTGGAAGACGGTCAGCTCGCGCACCCGGGGGGCGAGCTGGGGGACGAACTGGACGGCGGAGGCGCCGGTGCCGACGACGGCGACGCGCTTGCCGGTCAGGTCGACCGAGTGGTCCCATTCGGCGGAGTGGAAGGAGGGGCCGGCGAAGGATTCCCTCCCCGCAATTTCCGGAAATTTCGGGATGTGGAGGGCGCCGATGCCGGAAACGATCGCGTTCGTCCGCATGGTTGCGCCGTCGTCCGTGGTGACCGTCCAGGTCCGGTGGCCGTCGTCGTACTCCAGGGACGTGACGTGCTTGTTGTAGCGGATGTGGGGGGGCACTCCGTACTTGTCCGCGCACGTGCGCAGGTAGTCCCGGATCTCGGCCTGCGGGGCGAACATCCGCGTCCAGCCGGGGTTCAGCTCGTACGAGTAGGAGTACATGTGCGACGGCACGTCGCACGCGCACCCGGGGTAGGTGTTGTCCCGCCAGGTGCCACCGAGGTCGGCGGCCTTCTCCAGGATCACGAAGTCGTGGTAGCCGGCCTCCTTGAGCTTGATCGCCATGCCGATCCCGGCGAAGCCGGTGCCGATGATCACCAGTCCTGGCTCAGCCACCGAACCTCCTCTCCCAGGAGAAACGCGCCCGGCGCGGCTTGATGTCCCACGTATTGGACATATCGTCCAATGTAGTCAGTCGTCAGCCGCTGGTCCAGTCCGGACATGAAGCCCGTCACGCCGACCGACCGGTATGCGCAGTGTGTGCGGAGACGGCAAAGACCCGCCACGGCGTCGGGGCGGGTGGGGTGTCCGTATGCGGTTGGGTGCTAGCGGAGCAGCAGGAAGGCGGCGACGCCGATGATCACGATCACCACGGCGACCGCGAGGATCGGCAGCAGCGGCGACTTCTTGGGGGCCGCCGCGGCCTCCTGCTCCTGGCGCTGCGCGAAGGCGCGGAACTGCTGGGTGTTGCCCGCGGGATCGATATGCTGGTCAGACATGGCCAGCAGCCTAGCGCGATGGCATGGTCCATTTGCACCCCTTTGCCACTACCTATAGGCACGGGCTGATGAGGGGACCACTCCCCCCGGCGGATAGCTTTGAGGCATGCTCCGGACCCTGCTCTCACCCCGCGTCGTGGGGCTGCATCTGCTGACGATCGGGGTCCTCGTCGCCTTCATCCTGCTCGGCCGCTGGCAGCTCGGCGTGTTCCAGGACTCCGGCAAGCCGCACGCGGCCGTCGATCCGGCCCCCGTGGGCGTCGCCACGCTGGCCCAGGTGGGCGGGCAGATGGACGGCGAGGCCGTCGGCCGCAGGGTCGTCGCCGAGGGCGCGTACGAGGCCGCCCGGCAGCTCCTGGTCGCCGACCGGCGGCCCGACGTCGACGCCCCCGGCGGCAACGTCTCACGCGGCCACGGCTACTGGGTGCTCACCCCGATCAGGCTCGACGACGGCACGCTGATGCCGGTCGTGCGCGGCTGGGCGGCCGAGGCGGACGATCCGGGCGTCGCCGCCGTGCCGCAGGGCCGGGTCACGGTGCACGGGCGGCTGCGGGGCCAGCAGGGCACCGACAGCGTCCAGCGGCGGGCGGAGGGGCTGCCTCCGGGCCAGGTGCAGACCGTGTCCACCGGTGAGCTGATCAACCTGTGGACCGGCCAGAAGCTGCGGACCGGTTTCCTGGTGGCCCAGCCGTCGTCCGGCTCGCTCACGCAGGTGAAGATCCGGCCGCCGGAGGTCGGTGGCACGCTGACCTGGCGTAACCTGGCTTATGCCGCAAACTGGTGGATCTTCGCTGGATTCGCCGTCTTCATGTGGTTCCACTTCGTACGCGACGCCGTACGGGCGGATCGGGACCGCGACAAGTCCCCCGAGATGGTTCTGGAAGGTTAACGGTGGAATCGGCTCTCAAGCCCTTCCGGGTGCTCGCCTACGTGGTCGGCGTCATGCTGCTCATCCTGTGCGTCGCGATGGTGCTGCGCTACGGCTTCGGCGCCGCCGAGCTGTCGAAGATCGTCGCGCCCATCCACGGCGGCCTGTACATGATCTACCTCATCACCGTCATGAACCTGGGCATGAAGGCACGCTGGAGCTGGCCGTACATGCTCGGGGTCATGCTCGGCGGCACGGTCCCGTTCCTGTCGTTCTACGTGGAGCGCAGGGTGCACGGCCGGGTGCGGTCGGAGCTGAGCGCGGCGAGGGCCTGACGACCCCCGCCGCGGCCCGCGGGCCTCAGCCGCCGATCCCGCGCCTGCGGGCCCGCTTGAGCCGCTCGCGCTGCGACGGGTCGAGCATGAGGTAGCCGACCACCGGCGCCGCGACCGCGCCGAGCACCACCAGCAGGGTGATCCAGCCCGGCAAGAAGATCAGCGAGAGCAGAACCGCGGCGCCTGCGCCGATGACGTACTTCTGAACTGGCGACATCCCTGGCTTCCTCCGAACGCGGAGCCCGCGCCCCGCCTCTCCCACATTCTGCGTCGCCCGTCCAACGAGTGGACCCGTGCCTGAGGTTCCATGACGCGATGTATCTCAATTGTTGCGGGACCAGAGGGTGAGGTGGATCGAGCCGTATGTGCGGGTCTGTCCTGGGACAAGCGTTCTTTTGAGGGTGCGGTAGCGCTCGTCGTCGGCGTACTTCGTCCCGATCCTGGGGGAGATGAGCCAGACCCGGTCCACGCCCTTGAGGGCCGCGTCCAGTTCGGCGGCCGTGCGCGGGCCGGGCGCGCCGGGCGCGCGGGTGAGGTCCGTCAGGCGGTCGTACGGGGCGCCGTACACGGCCACGAACAGCCGGAAGCGCTGCGGCACGAACAACACCCGGTCGCCCGGACGTTCCTCCGCGGCCAGCGTGGCGGCCAGCGCGCGCAGGTCGTCGGGACGCGCGGCGGGCTGCCTCATCGCCGCCTGCGCGGGCGACACGAGCACGGCGAACATCACCAGGACGGCGACCGGCACGGCCCGCCACCGCACCCCGGCCAGGCCGATCCCGGCGAGCACCGCGAGCAGCGGCACCGCGAAGAGCACGTAACGCGGATGGTAGACGGGCTGGACCTGGGAGATCGCGAACGACAGCGCCACCGGCAGCACCGCCCACACCGCCACGGCCGGGGCGCGTACGGCTCCCCACAGCGCGGCGGCGAACAGCACGACCGCGCCCGCCCCCGCGACCTCGCCGGGGAAGGCGGCCAGCTCGGCCCAGCCGGGGGTCCTGAGCCAGAAGACCTGGGCGTCCCGCTGACCGGCGGCCAGGACGAGCAGCGGCACGAGCGCCGCTCCCGCCGCGCCGACCGACACCGACGACCGCACGACGGCGGGCATCGGGTTCGCGGTGAGCCGGCGGCGGAGGGCGGGCAGCCAGGCGGTGAGCAGGTGGGCGGGGACGAGCAGCAGGGCGTACAGGTGCAGCCAGCCGAGCAGCGCCACGCTCGCGCCGTAGGCCGCGCAGACCCCCGCGCCGGGACGGTCGAGCAGCTTGACCAGGAGCCACGTGGCCAGCACGGCGACCGCGCTCACCAGGGCGTACGAGCGGGCCTCCTGGGCGTACCGGGCGGCGATGGGGGTGAGGGCGTACAGCAGGCCGGCGTACAGGCCGGCGGGGGTGCCGGCCAGGCGGCGGCCCAGGGCCGCGACCCCGAGCGCGGCGGCCGTGAAGGCGAGCACCGAGGGCAGCCGGACGGCGATCTCCGGCGGCCAGGGAAGCGCGGCGAAGGGCCGCAGGAGCAGGTAGTAGAGGGCGTGGACGGCGTCGAGGTCGGCCAGGAAGCGGCGCAGCTCGCCGAACGGCATGCGCGCGACCAGCGCGCTGACCGACTCGTCCCGCCACAACGACGGCCCCGAGAGCCCCCAGAACCCGGCCGCCGCGGCGACGGCCGCGGGCACGACCGGCCACCACCGGCCGGCGTCCCGCGTGGCGGCGTCGACGGGACGCGGCAGGACGGGCACGCGGGTCATCGGCGCGGGCCCATGACCGCCCGCAGCTCGTGCCGGAGAAGTTCGGGGGCGGGACGGTCGGCCGGATTGCCGGACAGGAGGCGCACCAGGACGGGAGCCAGCGCCCCGGCCCGCGCCAGCGACGCCCCCGGCGCGGGCGGCACCCCCTCCACGGCCATGAACAGGGTCGCCCCCAGGGACCACAGGTCAGCGGCCGGGCTCGCCACCCCCTCCGGAGCCGTGTACGCCGGGACGGTGCCCGACCGCAGCGGCGCGACCAGCGTGGCCCGCCCCTGGTCGGAGATGAGCACGCCGCTTGGCTGCACCGCCCCGTGCCGCCCGCCCATGGCCTGGAGCTGGTCGAGCAGGGCGAGCCCGATCTCGGCCACCTCGGCGGGCGGGAGCGGTCCAAGGGCGCGGACGACCTGGTCGAGCGGCTGGTCGAGAGCCAGTCTCTCCAGCGTCTCGCGGACCACCTCCACCGGCGGCGACCCGGCGGGATGCAGCATGGCGCGGATCAGCGACCGCAGCGGGTCGGCGCCCTCGGCGGGCACCTGGCCGGGCGGGCGGCCCTCGACGGCGAAGTGCAGCGTGGCCGCCAGCGACCACAGGTCGGCCGAGGGCCGCATGCTGAGGCTCGGCACCCCGAACCCGGTGAGCACCGCCCTCCCGGTGCCGGTCAGCAGCACGTTCCCGGGGCTGACCTGCCCATGGACGATCCCGGCCGCGTGCGCCACGGACAGCGCCGACAACACGCAGACGCCCATCCTGGCCACCTGGACGACGGGCAGCGGCTGCCGCGCGCGTACGGCCTGCTCCAGCGACACCCCCGAGACGAACTCCATGACCAGCCAGGGCACCCGGTCCTCGACCAGCACGCCGAGCACCCGGGCGATCGAGGCGTGCCGCAGCCCCGCGGCCCTGCGCGCCTCGTGCAGCGCGGACTCGCGCAACTCGGGCGGGATGCGCAGCTCCCTGACCGCGACGTCGCGGTGTTCCGTCTCGTCGAAGGCCAGCCGTACGGACCCCGCGCCCAGGGGGTTGAGCAGCCGGTAGCGCCCGGCCAGCTTCCTGGTCTCAGCCATGTCGAGTGCACGATAGCGCTCGCCCGGCCCGCCCGGCCATCACGCGGTCCGGCCGGTCAGCCACGCCTCGTGGGCGTCGTGCAGCCTGCTCCAGAGCCGCTCCTCGTCCTGGTCGGTCAGGTCGTCGAAGGTCAGCGAGAACACGTCGGCCAGCGCCGCGAAGTAGTCGCGCGCCGTGTCCAGGGTGATCGAGTGGCTGCCGGCGCCGACGCGGGTCAGGACGAGTCCGCGCAGCGTGTCCACGCCCGAGGCGTCGCGCCTCTGCACGACGGCGGTGCGCACGAACCCCGACGACGGTGACGTCGACAAATGGCTGTGCATATCAGCGAAAGCGGACATCTCTGTCGGGGTCCGCTCGAAATCCATCCCCACGAACGAACCACTCGGGTCATGGTCGAACCGCCACCCGCCGGGCGCGACCTGCGACGGCCGCAGGACGTACGTGAACGGCCCCTGCCGGTACGCGCCCGCGACCAGCGGCAGCGGCTCGTGCACGCCGTCGCCGAGGCCGAGGTCGGCCAGCCACTCGCCGCCCGGGTTGTCCTGGCTCGGCAGGCCCCGCACGGTCAGCACGAGGTGGTTGCCGGTGACGCCGGGCTCGCTGCCGGGGTTCTGCACGCCGCCGACGTGCCTGGTGACGTCGTAGCCGAGGTCCCTGATCAGCTCGGAGAAGGCGCCGTTCAGGTGGTAGCAGTAGCCGCCGCGGCCCCTGATGATGCGCTCGGCGGACTCGACGGGATCGAGGGAGGTGGGGCGGCCGAGCCAGATCTCCAGCGCCTCGTAGGCGACCTTCTCGACGTGCGCCACGTGGAGCGCGCGCAGGCCCTCGGCGCTCGCGGGGGCGTCTATCAGGTGGGACAGGCCCAGACGGCTGAGGTAGCCAGCGGTGTTCACGCGGCAAGTCTGCACCAGATGTGCACAAATTATGGAGTGTCGTCTGCACAGCGCACTTCTAGGCTTTCGTACGTGGCAGAGCAGCGGCGTGTCCTCGTGGTCGAGGACGATGTGACGATCGCACTGGCCGTGCGGAACAGGCTGGCCGCCGAGGGTTTCGACGTCCGGGTGGCGGGCGACGGGCAGGACGCCCTCGTCCAGTACGGGAAGGCGGAGCCCGACCTGGTGATTCTCGACCGGCTGTTGCCCGGTCTGGACGGGCTGGAGGTGTGCCGCAGGATGCAGGCGGCGCGCCCGGTGCCCGTCCTCATGCTGACCGCGCTCGGCGAGGAGACCGACGTGCTGGTCGGGCTGGGGGTGGGGGCCGACGACTACCTGGCCAAGCCGTTCAGCATGCGCGAGCTGGTGGCCAGGATCCACGCGCTGCTGCGCCGGGTTGAGCGGGCCGCCCAGCTCGCCGTCGAGGACACGGTGATCAGGGTGGGCGAGGTGGAGATCGACACGGCCGCGCGCCGGGTGTTCGTGGGCGGGATCGAGGCCCAGCTCACCAGGACCGAGTTCGACCTGCTGCGGCGGCTGGCCGAGCGCCCCGGGCAGGTCTTCGAGCGCGACCGGCTGCTGTCGGACGTGTGGGGCTTCTCCGAGGCCGCCGCGACCAGGACCGTGGACAGCCACGTCCGCGCGCTGCGCCGCAAGCTCGGCTCCGACGTGGTGCGCACCGTCCACGGCGTGGGCTACGCCCTGGTCCGGCAATGAGGCCGCTCGACTTCCTCGGCCGCATCAAGGTCAAGCTGGGCATCGTCATCGTGCTGGCGGTGGGCACCGCGTTCGTGGTGAACGAGGTCGGGCTGAACGCCGGGTTCACCCGGGACGTCCGGATCGTGGTCGCGGTCATCCTCGCTCTGATCATGGTCCAGGTGCTGGCCATGGGCATGACCAAGCCGCTGCGCCAGATGGCCAGGGCCGCCCAGACGATCGCCAAGGGCAGCTACGGCCTGCGGGTCAGCGCCACCTCGCGGGACGAGGTGGGCGAGCTGGCCAGGGCGTTCAACGCGATGGCCGCCGACCTCGGCGAGGTGGATCGGCAGCGGCGCGAGCTCGTCGCGAACGTCAGCCACGAGCTGCGCACCCCCATCACCGGCCTGCGCGCGGTGCTGGAGAACGTCGTGGACGGCGTCTCCGCGCCCGACCCGGTCACCATGAGGACCGCGCTCGCCCAGACCGAACGGCTCGGCCGCCTGGTGGCCCAGCTCCTCGACCTGTCCAGGCTGGACTCCGGCGTCCGGCTGATCGAGCCCGAGGCCGTCGCGCTGGCGCCGCTGGTCGAGCAGGCCGTGCGGGAGGCGTCGCTGGCTCGTGAGGACGTCACGATCGAGGCGTCGGCTCCCGCCGGGCTGGGGGTGCGGGCCGATCCCGACCTGCTGGCGCAGGTGCTGGCGAACCTGCTGGACAACGCCGTACGGCACAGCCCTCCCGGGGGCGTGGTGACGGTGGCGTGCGGCGCGGAGCGGGACGGGGCTCGGCTGGTGGTGGCCGACCAGGGGCCGGGCATCCCGGCGGCGGCCCGGGGGCGGGTGTTCGAACGGTTCTCCCGGCTGGACGCGGGGCGCGCGGCCGACTCCGGGGGCGCGGGGCTGGGGCTGGCGATCGTCAAGGAGGTCGTGGAGCTGCACGGGGGGTCGATCCGCATCGACGAGTGCGCGGGGTGCCGCATGGTCGTCGATCTACCAGGAAGGACGACGATGACGGACACACCGTTCGACACGGGGGCGAACCGGAGCCACAACGACCACCTGAGAGACCCGCTCCCCCCAGCCACCGCCGCCCACGCAGGCGGCGCCGTCCCCACCGCCCCCACCCCGGCGCCCCAGATGGCGGCTGAAGGCACGACGGCGGAGGAGGGCGCGACGGCAGGGGAGGGCGCGGCTGCCTCGGGAACGCCGGTCCGGCCGGCCACGGCCGAGGACGCGCCGCCCGCGCCGGCAATGACGGACCCCGGCCCGCTCCCGGCGTCCGGCACCCCCAGAGGGCTGGACGCACCCGCAGGGTCCGGCGCCCCCAGAGGGCCTGGGGCCACCACAGAGGCTGGGACGCCCATAGAGGGCGGCATCCCCACAGTGGCTGGCCCCACCACAGGGGCTGGCATCTCCGCAGCGTCCACCGCCACAACAGGGATCGGTATGCCCGCGGGGATCGGTGCTGCCGCAGGGGGAGGCATGCCCGCAGGAGGCGGGGCCCATGAGGCAGGCGGTGCGGCGCAGCCCGTGTCGGCGGGGGTGGCTCCGGTGGGGGTTGGAAGCGGGGGGCTGGCCAGGATGGTCGGTGGCGGGGTCCTCGGGGTGATCGTCGGGTTTCTGGGCGGTCTGTTCGCGGCCGTGCTGGTTTCGATGACCGTCGGCGACGGTCTCGCGCTCGTCACCCTCGTCATGGTGACCGCCCTGGGCGGCGCGCTCGGCATGGCGCTGGGCGCGGGCTCAGCGCGCAGAACGGCGGCCTACCAGGCCGCTTACCAGACCGCGACGCACCAGGGTGCCGTCTATCAAGGCGCCGCGCACCAGGAGGCCGCCTATCAGGGGGCCGGGCGGGCAGGGGGCGGGGGTGGGCAGGTGTATGTGCCGCCGCCGCTCTTCCCCAGGCCCGAGCTGCCCGCGCCGCCGCGCTGGCTGCTGCCGGCCGCCGCGGGCGCCGGCGTGTTCGCCGCCGTGGCGCTGCCCGACGCGCAGGTCGGGCTGGGGATCGTGCTCGTCGCCATGGTGCTCGGCGCGGCGGCGCTGCCGGCCGTGCTGCGCAGGACGACCCCGTGGACGCTGGCGTTCGGGATGACGGCGTACTGGCTGATCTCCATGACGGCCGTGCGCGACGCGGACTGGCTGGTCGCGATCCTGCTCATGGCGGGGGCCGGGCTGGGCGCGCTGGCGGTGTCCGGGGCGGGGGCGGGCTGGCTGGGCGTGATCAGGGGCGGCATGTCCGTGGTGCTCGCGCTCGGCCCGGTGCCGTGGTTCCTCGCCGGGCCGTTGCGGAAGCTGACCGCCAGGCGGCGGATCCTGCCGGTGCTCGCGGGGCTCGGCATCACGGTCGTGCTGGTGCTGGTGTTCGGGCTGCTGTTCGCCTCGGCCGACGCGGTGTTCGCCGCGTACGTCGAGCGCCTGACCAGCACCCCTGCCTGGGCCGACTCGGTGCCTTCGCGGATCTTCGTCTTCGGGTTCGTCGCCGTGCTGCTGGCCGCCACGGTGCTGGTCGCGCTGCGGCCGGTGATCGACCCGGTCGGTCCTGAGCACAAGTTCGGCGTGAGCAGGAGCGTGTGGCTGGTTCCGCTGGTCGCGGTGAACCTGCTGTTCACGGCGTTCGTGGCGGTCCAGATCAGGGTGCTGTTCGGCGGCGACGGCTGGGTGCTGCGGACGGCGGGCCTGACCTACGCCGAGTACGCCAGGCAGGGGTTCTTCCAGCTCGTGGTGGTCAGCGTGTTCGTGCTGGGCATCGTCGCGGTGGCCGGGGGGCTGCTGCGGACCGAGCGCGGCGAGCGCTGGCTGCTGGCCGTCATGCTCGGCGTGTTGTGCGGGCTGACCATGGTGGTGCTGGTCTCGGCCCTGCACCGGATGAGCCTCTACACCGACGCCTACGGCCTGTCGCGGCTGCGGATCTCGGTGCAGGCGACGGTGTGGTGGCTGGGCGCGCTTTTCGCGCTGGTGCTGCTGGCCGGGGCGGTACGCCTGGCGGGCCGCGGCTCCGGCTGGCTGCCGCGCACGATCGTCCTGGTCACCGGGCTCGGCCTGGGGGCGTTCGCGATGGTGAACCCCGATCTGCAGGTCGCGCAGACCCAGGTCGAGGTGCGCGGCGTGACCAACATGGACTCCGACTACCTGGGCGACCTCGGCGCGGAGGCCGTGCCCGCGCTCGACCGGCTGCCCGAGCCGCAGCGCAGTTGCGTGCTGGCCGACGTGGTCCGCGCCAACGGGCTCGACCGCCCCGACCCGTGGAACGGCTGGAACCTCGCCCGCGCGCGGGCCAGGGACCTGCTGGCCGAGCGGCCCGTCGTCCGCTCGGTCACGTGCCCATCGGCGTCCTCGCGCGGCTCTGATTGAATCTTGGTGTGAGGTTCGACGTAGTCATCAGTGGCGGCCGGGTGCTCGACGGCACGGGCGCGCCGCCGTACCGGGCGGATGTGGGCATCGCGGGCGACGAGGTCGCGGCGGTCGGCAGGCTGGGCGGCGCGCAGGCCGGGACGGTGATCGACGCGACCGGCCGGTTCGTCGCGCCGGGCTTCGTCGACTGCCACGCGCACGGCGACACGGCCGTGTTCGACCCGGCTGTGCAGCTCGCGGCGTTGCGGCAGGGGGTGACCACGTTCGTCCTGGGGCAGGATGGTCTGTCCTTCGCGCCGGGGTCGGCGGAGACCGTCGCCTACGCCTCCCGCTACTTCGCCGCCGTCAACGGCGCCCTGCACGAGGGCCCGCTGAGCGTGGCCGAGCTGCTCGACGGCTACGACCGCGCGGTGGCGCTGAACACGGCCTACCTGCTGCCGCACGGCACGATCCGCTACGACGTCCTCGGGCCCTCGCCGGAATCGGCCTCGCGGGCGGAGCTGGCCGCGATGGTCGAGCGGGTCGAGCGCGGCCTGTCCGAGGGCGCGGTCGGGCTGTCCAGCGGGCTGGAGTACCTGCCGGGCCGCTACGCCGACGCCGCCGAGCTGGCCGCCCTGTGCGCGCCGCTCGGCGGCCTGCCGTACGTCACCCACATGCGGGCCTACGGCGCGAACGCCGGGGTCGGCATGGCGGAGGTCGTGGACATCGCCGGCCGTTCGGGCGCGGCCGTGCACGTCTCGCACCTGCACGGGCCGGCCGACGTGCTGCTGCCGCTGGTCGGCAAAGCCCACGACGACGGCGTCGACCTCACCTTCGACACCTACCCCTACCTGCGCGGCAGCACGATCCTGGCCATGGTGGTGCTGCCGCCGTCCGTGCCGGGCGCCGACACCGGCGCGGCGCTGGAGATGATCGCCTCGCCCGAGCTGGACGACTGGTGGGCGGGGCTCGGCGAGGTCTACCCCCGGCTGACCGTCTCCCACGCGCCCGGCCTGGAATGGGCCGAAGGGCTCGCCCTGCCGGACGCCGCGGAGCGGGCCGGCATGACCCCCGCCGCCTTCTGCCGCCACCTGCTGGTGGCGACGCGGCTGGAGGCGGGGTGCGTCTCCGCGCGTCCCGACGAGGGCCCGGCGGGTGAGGAGTCCGTACGCCGGATCCTGCGCCATCCCTCCCACACCGGCGGCTCCGACGGCATCTACGTGGGCGGTCATCCGCATCCGCGCGGGTTCGGGGCCTTCGCCAGGTTCCTCGGCCGGCACGTCCGCGAGCTGGGCGACTGGACGTGGGAGCAGGCGGTCGTGCACCTGGCCTCCCACCCGGCCCGGCGGTTCGGGCTCGACCGGCGCGGGCTGGTACGCGCCGGACACGTCGCCGACCTGGTGGTGTTCGACCCGCTCACGGTGTCGGACCGGTCGACGTACGCCGATCCGCGCACCCCCGCGCACGGCGTGGACGACGTGCTCGTCTCCGGCGTTCGGGTGCTGACCGGCGGCGAGCTGACCGGCGCCAATCCCGGACGGGCGCTTCGATCACGCTGATCCCGCCTGGGATAAGGTCAGACGCGGATAAAAGGGGGGTGTCGTGCAGGTGATCCTTGGGCAGTCCGTCCTCGACGGCGAGCTCGGCTTTCCGCTGATGATCGTGCACCGCGACGCGCTGGAGCACAACGTGGCCACGATGGCGGCCTTCGCCCGCGACCACGGCATGGAGCTGGCTCCGCACGTCAAGACGCACATGTCGCCAGAGATCTCCGCGATGCAGCTCGAAGCGGGCGCCTGGGGGCTGACGGTCGCCACGACCCGGCAGGCCAGGATCGCCCGCGGCTACGGCGGCGACCGGATCATGGTGGCCAACCAGGTCGTCGACACCGCCGGGCTGACCTGGGCCGCCGGAGAGCTCGACCGCGACCCCGCCTTCGAGTTCCTCAGCTTCGTCGACTCCGAGGCCGGGGTGGACATTCTCGCCCGGCACGCCTCGACCCGGCCGTTCCGGGTGCTGGTGGAGCTCGGGCACGCAGGCGGACGAGCCGGCTGCCGCACCCTCGACGAGCTGCTGAGGGTGGCCGCGTACGCGCAGGAGACGCCCGGCGTCGAGCTGGCCGGCGTCGCCGGGTACGAAGGGGCGCTGAAGAGCGCCGACGAGGTGCGGCGGTACCTGGGCGTGCTGCAGGAGGCCGTCGAGCACGTCCGCGTGCGCACCCCGATCCTGACGATCGGCGGCAGCCAGTGGTTCGACGTGATCGGGCGCGAGCTGGTCACCACGCACGCCAGGATCCTGCTGCGCAGCGGCGCGTACGTCACCCACGACGACGGCTACTACCGGGAGCGCACGCCGTTCAACCGGATGGAGGGCGAGCTGCGGCCGGCCCTTGAGGTGTGGGCGCACGTGTTGTCCACGCCCGAGCCGGGCCTCGCGATCGTGGGCATGGGCAAGCGCGACGCGCCCTACGACGAGGGCCTGCCGGTGCCGCGCCGCAGCGGCGTCACGATCACGAAGATGCAGGACCAGCACACCGTCGTCCGGGCCGACGGGCTCAAGCCGGGCGACCTGCTGGCCTTCGGGATCTCACACCCGTGCACCGCGTTCGACAAGTGGCGCGTGCTGCCGTTGGTGGACCGGGATTACCGTGTCGTCGGCACGATTCACACCGATTTCTAGGGAGATTCCGTGAAGAAAGAGCTCAAGACCACCGAGGGCGCCGCGCCGGTCGGGGCGTACTCCCAGGGGCTCGTGGTGGGCGACTTCGTCTTCACCTCCGGCATGGGCCCGCTCGACCCGCACACCGGCGAGATCGTCGGCGACGACGTGGCCGCCCAGACCCACCAGGTCATGAAGAACCTCGGGGCCATCCTCGCCGCCCACGGCCTCGGCTTCGACGACGTCGTCAAGTCGACGGTCCACCTCCAGAACGTGAAGGAGGACTTCGCCGCGTACAACGAGGTGTACAAGTCGTACTTCACCCAGCCGTACCCGGTGCGGACGACGGTGGGCTCGCAGCTCATGAACATCCTGGTGGAGATCGACTTCGTCGCGCACAAGAGCGCGTAAGGTCTGCACGTGGACAGTTCGGTATACGTCTTCGCCGAGGACCTGCACGGTGAGGGCGTCGAGCGGGTGCTCGACAGGATCAGCGCGTACGGCGTGGGCGGGGTCACGGTCGGCGCCGTCCACCACGCCGCGCGCGACGTCACCCCGCACGGACTGTCCCGGCTGACCGTCAGGCACGACGGCGCCCACTTCACCCCGCCGGCCGAGCTGTTCGACGGGCTGCGGCTCGCCCCCGTGCCCGGCCACGTCCACGCCCTCGACGGGCTGCGCGAGGCGTGCGCCGGGCGCGGCCTGAAGCTCCACGGCTGGACGGTCTTCCTGCGCAACGCCACGCTCGGCAACGAGCACCCCGACGTGACCGTGCGCGACTGCTTCGGCGACCGCGGCTCGCTCGTCGACCTGTGCCCGGCCCATCCCGACGTGCGCGCATACTCCGTCGCGCTGGCCAGGGCGGTGGCCCGGCTGGGCGTCGAGAGCGTGGTCGCCGAGGCGCTGCACTTCACACCGGTCCAGCCGCAGCGCTCGTTCGTGCAGCTCGGCCCCATGGACACGTTCCTGTTCGGGCTCTGCTTCTGTGACTACTGCATGCGCCGGGCCACCGACCTGGGCGTGAACGCCGAGGTGGCGCGCGAGGAGTGCGCGCGGATCGTCGGGGGCGTCTTCGACGGCGACCCGGCCGCGCAGGGCGAGGTGACCAGGGCGGCGCTCACCGCCTACGCCGGGCCCGAGGTGGTGGCGTACGCGCGGGCGCGCTCGGAGACCGTCACCACGCTGGTCTCCGAGGTGTCGTCGGCGGTCGCGGAAGAGGGCTCCAAGCTGGTCTTCATCGACTCCACCGGCGCGGTGAAGGGCTACCGGGACGGCCTGCCGACGCCGGGCCTGGCCGCCCACGACGCCTGGCAGCTCGGCGTGGACCTGGTGGCGCTGGGCGACCTGGTGCCCGCCTTCGGCGTGCTGGCGTACGCGCGGGACGCGGCGCGGGTGGCCGACGACGTGGGCGCGTACCTGCGGTCGGTGGGCAAGGACCGCGAGGTGCGGGCGGTGCTGCGGCCCGGCTACCCCGACAGCGACTCGACCGACCGCCTGGTGGCCAAGGCCAGGGGCGCGAAGGCGGCGGGCGCGCTGGCGGTCGACTTCTACGCCTACGGTCTGGTGCCGCACCCGGTGCTCGACCGCATCCCGGCCGCCCTCGCCGCCGCCGGCTGACCCACCGAGCCCCGAATCAGGCGCCGCCGCTCAGAAGGCGTCGAGCAGGGCCGAGACGGCCTTCTCGGCGAAGCCGCCGGGCAGCGGCAGACCGCGGAAGACCGTGCGCATCCACACGGCCCCGGCCAGCAGATCCATGATCAGCAACGGGTCGGCGGACGCGCTCAGCTCACCCCGCCGCACCGCGCGCTCGAACACCACGCGTTCTCGCGCGAACCGGTCGGCGAAGAACCGGCGGACGTCGAGCTCGGGATGGCGCACGGCGGCGGCCAGCGCCGCGACCGCGATGTCGCTGCCGGGCGGCTCGGTGAGCAGCCGCCCGACCTGCTCGACCAGCGCCACCAGGTCGCCGCGGAACGACCCGGTGTCCGGCGGCTCGAACGCCAGCACGTCCGACTCGATCATCGCGGCCACCAGCAGCGCCGCCTTGGACGGCCACCACCGGTAGATCGTCGTCTTGTTGACCCCCGAGCGCTCGGCGACCCCCTCGACGGTGAGCCCGTCGTAGCCCTTCTCCGCGACCATCCACAGGGTCGCGTCGAAGATCTCCTGCTGCTTCCTCGGCGCCATAGGTCATTTTCTCCCGGCGAACGCCATGGCCACGCCGAGCCCCAGGTAGACGACGCCGCTGACGTACCGCAGGGCCTTGGCGCCCCTGGTCAGCCGGGTGCCGAGGGTGCCGGCGGTGAGGGCGTACACGACGTCGGAGACGAGCCCCAGGAGCAGCAGCGTCAGGCCGAACACGACGATCTGCAGCGCCGGCGAGCCGGCGCCGGGGTCCACGAAGTGCGGGAGGAACGCCACGAAGAACAGCGCCACCTTGGGGTTGAGCACGTTGACCAGGACCCCTTCGAGGAACACCTTGGCCAGCGGCTGCACGGGCGGCGTCCCGGCCTGCGCGTCCTTGGCGGTGAAGGCGCGCACGCCCAGGTAGACGAGGTAGGCCACGCCGGCCCACTTGACGACCGCGAACAGCGTCGCCGACCGCGAGATCACGTACGAGAGCCCGGCCGCCGCGGCGGCGATGTGCACCAGCGTCCCGGTCTCCACGCCGAGCGCGCTGGCCAGCCCGGCGGCCCTGCCCTGGGCCAGGCCCCGCGCGGTGATGTAGAGGTGGTTGGGGCCGGGGACGAGCACCAGGGCGAGCGAGGCCGTCATGAAGAGCGCGAAAGTCGTCAAGGAGATCACGAAAGAGCAGCGTAGAGCGGGTCCGGCAGGACGATGAGGGCCAATTCCGCGGCGGCCGGGCGGACCAATGGAATGTCACAGGCGCGTGGCACACTTGCTGGCGTGAACGGTCTTCTCGTCGGGCGCTCGGCCGAGCTGTCCAAGCTCGTGCGTGTGCTGGAGTCCGCGGCCGACGGCACGGCCGGGGTCGCGCTCGTCGGCGGCGACGCGGGGATCGGCAAGACCCGCATGGTCGGCGAGCTGGTCGCCGAGGCGCGCGAGCGCGGCTTCCACGTCATGGTCGGCCAGTGCGCCGAGCTGGGCGACGCGCTGCCCTACCTGCCGCTGGCCGACGCGCTGCGCGGGGCCGAGCCCGGCGTGCGCGAGGCGGTCGCCGCCCATCCCATGCTGGGCCAGCTCCTGCCGGGCCGGGAGAGCGGGGCGCCGTCGGCCGGGCTCACCCAGCAGCGGCTGTTCGGGTCGCTGCTCGGGCTGCTGGCCGACGTCCAGCCGGTGCTGTTCGTGATCGAAGACCTCCACTGGGCCGACCGTTCCACCCGCGACCTGCTGGTCTTCCTCAGCCGCATGCTCCAGAGCGAGCGCGTCTGCGTGGCCGGCACCTACCGCACCGACGACCTCCACCGCCGCCATCCGCTGCGCGCGGTGCTGGCCGAGCTGAAGCGGCTGCCGTCGGTGACGAACGTGGAGCTCGGCCCGCTGGAATCCGGCGAAATGTCGGACTATGTCACCACCTTGGGGCAGGTGGACGCGCAGGAGCTCGGGCTCATCGTCTCGCGCGCCGAGGGCAACCCGTTCTACGCCGAAGAGCTGTTCGCGGCCATGTCCGAGGGCGACAGCCTGCCCGACGGGCTGGCCAGCCTGCTGCTGTCGCGGGTCGAGGTGCTGTCCGAGGCCGGGCAGCGGGTGCTGCGCGCCGCCGCGGTGGCCGGCCGCCGGGTGGAGGACGACCTGCTGCGCGAGGTGGCGGGGCTGCCGCTGGCCGAGTTCGAGGAGGCGGTCAGGGAGATCGTCTCGCGCGGCCTGCTCAAGGTGCATGGCCACGGCTACGCCTTCCGCCACGCCCTGCTGCAGGAGGCCGTCTACACCGACCTGCTGCCCGGCGAGCGCACGCGGCTCCATGCCGACTTCGCCCGGCTGCTCACCTCGCCCGCCGAGCTGGCCCACCACCACCTCGCCAGCCACGACCTGGCCGGGGCGCTGGCGGCCTCGGCGCAGGCGGGCCGCGAGGCCGAGCGGCTGGGTGCGCCCGCCGAGGCCCACAACCACTACGACCAGGCGCTCGGCCTGTGGGACCGCGTCGAGGGCGCCGCCGGGCTGGCCGGGGAGAGCCGGGTCGCGCTGGCCTTCCGCAGCGCCGTCGCGGCGGCCGACAGCGGCGACAACCACCGCGCGGTCCACCGGCTGCGCGCGCTGCCCTCGACCTCCGAGGTGGAGGAGCGGCTGGCGTACTACCTCTACGAGACCAACGACCCGCCCGGCGCCATCGCGGCGGCCGAGCGCGCGGTCGAGAGCGCCGAAGACGAGCCGAGCCTCGCCCGTGCCCTCGCCACGCAGGCCCGCACGCTGCTGTGGACGCCGCGCCACCACGAGGTCGAGCCGCTGACCGCGCGCGCCCTGGAGACGGCCCGCGCCTGCGGCGCCGTCGACGCCGAGGTGGGCGCGCTGCTCACGCTGGCCAGCTACGTCGAGCAGCGGGGCGACGTCGCCCGCGCCCATTCGCTGGTCGAGAGCGCCTCCGCCCGGGAGACCGGCGACCTGGCGATGGATCTGCGGGCCCGCTTCCACCACGCCCGCATCCTCTACGAGCAGGGCCTGCCGGCCCAGGCCGCCGAGGTCGCCGACGACGGCATCAAGCTGGCCGTCCACACCGGCCTCAACTGGAGCACCTACGGCACCGACCTGCGCTTCCTGCGCCTGCTCATCCACTACGTCGCCGGCGAGTGGGACGCCGCGGAGGCGGTGGCCGCCGGGTTCGGCGCGCGGGTGGGCACGTTGTCGGAGGCCATCCTGTCGTCCTTCGCCCTGTTCATCGAGGTGGGGCGGGGGTTGCCCGCGGTGGAGGCGCGGCTGGGGTGGCTGCGCCCGTTCTGGCACGACCCGCTGGCGACGTACATGTCGCGGGGCATGGCCGCCGAGCACGCCCTGTGGAACGGCGACCCGGCCGCCGCGCTCGACCACGCCCACGCGGCCATGGCCACGCTCGACGAGGGCGAGTCGGGCACGCTGCGGCTGGCCGCCGTCAGCCTGTGGGCGATGGCCGAGCTGGGCACCACCGAGGGGGCCGACGACCTGCTGGCCCGCGCCCGGTTCGCCGCCACGAGAGGGCCGACCGGCGACGGCGGCCACCTCGGCCCCGAGGGCCAGGCGTGGGCGCTGCGCGTGGAGGCCGACTGGCACCGCCTCCACGGGCGGCTCGACGTCGAGCTGTGGCGCGAGGTGGTCGCGGCGTTCGACTTCGGCTTCGTCTACGAGGTGGCCAGGGCGCGCTGGCGGCTGGCCGAGGCGCTGCTCGCGGCCGGTGAGCGCGAGGCGGCGCAGCAGGAGTGGTCCCTCGCCAAGGAGGCGGCCGGCCGACTGCGGGCCGCGCCGCTGGAGGCCGCGCTGACGGAGTTCGGCAGGCGGGCCAGGTTCGGCGGCGGGCAGGCCGAGGGCGGGCTCACCGCGCGCGAGGTCGAGGTGTTGCGGCTGGTCGCCGAGGGGCTTACCAACAAGGAGATCGCCGGGCGGCTGTTCATCGCGCAGAAGACGGTGAGCGTGCACGTCTCCAACATCCTGGCCAAGCTGGAGGTCGCCACCCGTACGCAGGCGGCCGCCGCGGCCCGCGCGCACGACCTCCTCTGATCGCCTGCTCCGGCTGCCGGGCTGCCGCGCCTGCGCTGCCGGGAATGTCGAGGGCGGACAGGCAGGGGTGAGTCCGTACATCTGGGACGCCACGTGCGGCCATTTGGGGCGATGTTTGCGGTTCGCTTCGTAGCGTCCGAGATCGGGACCTCTCACCGGAGAGCGATGGCGGGCCCGGGCCGGCTCGCGTCGACCCGTCCTGTCGTGACAGGTCGGCCCGATGCGCCGACCCGTCCTGCCTCGAAAAGGAGCAGTCTCATGCCTACTCTCGCCACGTCACTGCCCGCCCTGGCCGCCGCCGGGCTGACCGTCCTGGCTCCGGCCGTCGTCCCGGGGGCCGCGCACGCCGCGGCCGTGATCTCCTGCACCGTGTCCGGCCAGGCACAGTACATTCCCGGGGCGCAGCGGCTGCTGCACCTGGACCGTTCCGTCAGCCGCCGGGAGCCGTGGAACTGCGTCGACCACAGCGGCACGGGCGTCACCGCGGCACGGCTCAGAGCCAGCTTCAACGGCGTGAACCCGAGCTGCGGCGGACGCACCATCACCAGGGGGCGGCCGTCCGGCGAGGGCAACGCCTTCGACCGCGTGTTCGGCGACCGCGACGCCGAGAACCGCAGCCTGTCCAACCGCATCGTCTACAACCGCGAGGGCCGCAGCCTGGCCGACCGCATCATCCACGACCAGGACGAGCGCAACCTGGCCGACCGCGTCGTCTACGACCGCGAGCGCTGGGGGCAGTCCGACGGCGTCATCCGCGACCGCGCCGCCGCCGCCGGGACCGCCGCGCCCGGGGGCACCGGCACGGTCACCATCGACTGGACCATCAAGGGCACCAGGCAGACCAGCAAGGCCAGCGCGCGCATCGTCGAGATCGTGCACGACACGGCCAAGGTGTCGGGGACGATCCAGTCCGGGCCGTTCAGGGGCAGGACGTTCACCGGCCGGTTCGACACGTACCTGCTCGGCGGTTCGGGCACGTGCGCCTCGGGCTCGTCCGGCAGCGTGCTGCACGCGGGCTTCAAGGGGCAGTTCAACGTCGGCTGACCGGCCACCCCACCGGGCGCGACCGGCGCCTGGCCCCGTACGGGCGGCCAGTCCGCCGGTCCCGTCCGGCCGCGCATCTTGGTAAGTTGTCCTGAGGTGTGCCGGGAAGTCTGGTCGGCGATTCTGCCGTCGATCGTGGAGTTCTCCTTGAAGGCTTTCCCGGGTGGTCCGCCGTGACCGTCACCGCGTGGCTGGCGGTCGCCGTCTTCCTCGTCTCGTACACGCTGATCGCCACCGAGAAGGTGCACCGGGTCGCCGCCGCGCTCGGCGGCGCGGGGATCATGCTGGTGCTGCACGCCACCGACGGCGGCGCCGCCTTCTTCGACGAGCACACCGGCATCGACTGGAACGTCATCTTCCTGCTGCTCGGCATGATGGTCATCGTCGGCGTGCTGAAACAGACGGGCGTCTTCGAGTTCCTGGCCATCTGGGCCGCCAAACGGGCCAGGGGGCGCCCGTTCCGGCTCATGGTGCTGCTGATCCTGATCACCGCGGGCGCGTCGGCGCTGCTGGACAACGTGACCACCGTGCTGCTGATCGCGCCGGTGACGTTCCTGGTCTGCGAGCGGCTGGCGCTGCCGGTGGCGCCGTTCCTCATCGCCGAGGCGATGGCCTCCAACATCGGCGGCACCGCCACCCTGGTCGGCGACCCGCCCAACATCATCATCGCCAGCCGCGGCGGGCTGACCTTCAACGACTTCCTCGCGCATCTCGCCCCGCTGATCGTGGTGCTGCTCGTGGTCTTCATCGGGCTGTGCCGGGTGATGTTCCGCCGGTCGTTCCGCTACGACCCCGAGCTGGCGGCCGAGATCATGACGCTCGACGAGCGCGAGGCCATCGCCGACCGCAGGCTGCTGTGGCAGTCGCTGACCGTGCTCGCGGTGGTGATGGCGGCGTTCGTGCTGCATCCCGTGCTGCACTACGAGCCGTCGGTGGTGGCGCTGCTCGGCGCGGGCGTGCTGGTGGCGCTCACCAAGGTGACCACCGAGGAGGCGATCGCCGAGGTCGAGTGGCCCACGCTGGTGTTCTTCGCGGGGCTGTTCGTCATGGTCGGCGCGCTGGTGGAGACCGGGGTCATCGCCCAGGTCTCCCAGGCCGCCGCGCAGGCCACGCACGGCCGGCTCGGGCTGACCACGATGGTCCTGCTGTGGGCCTCGGCGGGCCTTTCCGCCATCGTCGACAACATCCCGTACGTGGCCACCATGAGCCCGATCGTCGCCGACCTCGTCCAGGCCAACGGCGGGGAGGGGCCGGCGCAGGTGTTGTGGTGGGCCCTGGCGCTCGGCGCCGACCTGGGCGGCAACGCCACCGCCGTGGGCGCGGCGGCGAACGTGGTCATCCTCGGCATCGCCGCCCGCAACGGCAC
Organism: Nonomuraea sp. NPDC001684; assembly: GCF_053596515.1. NCBI lineage: Bacteria > Bacillati > Actinomycetota > Actinomycetes > Streptosporangiales > Streptosporangiaceae > Nonomuraea > Nonomuraea sp. NPDC001684. The sequence continues at coordinate 12,979 of NZ_JBSFGJ010000024.1, read as the reverse complement.
CCCGATCAGCTTCTGGCAGTTCACGAAGTACGGTCTGATCGTCACCGCGACGACGGTCGCGCTGGCGACGCCGTACCTGTGGCTGCGTTACCTGGTGTGACGCAGTTCATGTCACACCCGGGGGCCGCAAAGGCTCTCAAAGGACATGATGCCTGGAATGACGGACGTTTTCGGCGGCCACAGGGAGCTGCTGTTCTCCATCGTCTACAACATGCTCGGCAGCGTCTCCGACACCGAGGACGTGCTCCAGGACACCTGGCTGGCCTGGTCGTCGCGGGACCCGGACGAGATCGGCAACCCGCGCGCCTACCTGGTGCGCATCGCCGTGAACCAGGCGCTCGCGCACCAGTCGGCGCTGCGCCGCCGCCGCGAGACCTACGTCGGGCCGTGGCTGCCCGAACCCCTGGTCACCGCGGCTGACGGGGCGGCCGACGGGGCGGAGGACGTGGTGCGGGGCGAGTCGGTGTCGCTGGCCCTGCTGGTGGTGCTGGAGACGCTGACCCCGCTGGAGCGGGCCGTGTTCGTCCTGCACGAGGTGTTCGCCTTCCAGCACGCCGAGATCGCCGGCATGCTCGGCCGCAGCCCCGCCGCCGTACGCCAGCTCGCGCACCGGGCCCGCGAGCACGTGCAGGCCCGGCGTCCGCGGTACCGGGTGGACGCGCACGTCCAGCAGGAGGTGACCGAGCGGTTCGTGGCGGCGGCGTTCGGCGGCGACCTCGACGCGCTGATGGAGCTGCTGGCGCCGGAGGTGACCCTGTGGGCCGACGGCGGCGGCAAGTCCGTGGTGGGCGGGCCGCGTCCGGTCCGGGGCCGCGACAAGGTGGCCCGGCTGCTCGTCGCGCGCACCGCGCAGCCGATGGAGGGGCTGGACATCCAGTACCGGGAGACCAACGGGGACCCCTCGGCGGTGGTGTTCGTGGATAACGCGCCGTTCGCCGTCATGGTCGTCGATCTGACCTCCGACGGGTCGCAGGTGCGCGACATCTACACGGTCGCGAACCCCGACAAGATCTCCCGGGTGCGCAAGGAGCCGGGGGCGGACCCGTCCTAGCCGACGGTCTCGGGCACCGGGCTCTCGACGGGCGCGGCGGCGGCGCGGGCACGCAGGCCGAACGCGGCCACCAGCACGGCCGCCACCGCGACGGCCACCGGGACGGCCAGGGCGATCCGCAGAGAGTCCAGGGTCGGCGCGGCGCCGCCGCCGAGCGCGGCCACGTTCACGGCGGTGACCGCCGACAGGCCGAGCGCGGTGCCGAACTGCATCGCGGTGTAGAGCAGGCCGCCGGCCAGGCCCTGCCGGTCCTCCGCCACGCCCTCGGTCGCGGCCATGGTCAGCGGGCCGTAGGTCAGCGAGAAGGCCAGGCCGAGCAGGAGCATGGTGGGCAGCATGGCGGCGTACGTCCAGTCCGGGCCGACCGGCAGGAACAGCGCGTACGCCAGCGCCGACAGCACGATCCCGGCGAACAGCACGCGGGCGTTGCCGAACCTGTTCACCAGGCGCGGCGTGAGCGTGGGGGCCAGCACCGTGTCGACGCCGATCACCAGCATGGCCAGGCCGGTCTGCAGGGTGCTCCAGCCGCGCACCTCCTGCAGGTAGAGCGTGGCCAGGAACTGGAACCCGGCGAACGAGGCCAGGAAGAGCAGCGCGCCGAGGTTGGCCCGGACGAGCGGCCCCGAGCGCAGGATGTCCAGCCGGACCAGCGGGTTGGACGAGCGGCGTTCGATCAGCACGAACAGGGCGAGCAGCAGCAGCCCGGCGGCGAACGTCGCGACGGTGACGCCGGAGCCGTGCGCGGGGGCCTCCAGGCGGACCACGCCGTACACGAGCAGCAACATCGAGCCGGTGATGGTCAACGCCCCGGCCAGGTCGAACGAGCCCCGCACCCGTTCGCCGGAGTCCTTGACCAGCGGGACGGCGGCCAGCAGGATCACCGCCGACAGCACGACGGGGGCGAAGAACACCCAGCGCCAGCCGATCGAGGCCAGCAGGCCGCCGGCGACCAGGCCGAGCGAGAAGCCGCCCGCCGCGGTCCCGGCGTACACGCCGAGCGCCTTGGTGCGCTGCGGGCCCTCGGGGAAGTTGCCGGTGACCAGCGCCAGCCCGGCGGGCGCCATGAACGCGGCGGCGACCCCCGTGACGAACCGGGCGACCAGCAACATCCATCCTTCGGTCGCCAGGCCGCCCAGGCCGGAGAAGAGCAGGAACACCGTCAGCCAGGTCAGGAACATGCGGCGGTGGCCGAGCAGGTCGGCGGCCCGGCCGCCCAGCAGCATGAAGCCGCCGTAACCCAGCACGTACGCGCTGACCACGCCGCTGAGCGTGCCGGTGGACAGGCCGAGATCGGCGCGGATCGACGGCAGCGCCACGTTGAGCATGGCCACGTCGATGCCTTCCAGGAAGACGGCCCCCGCCAGGACGAACAGCGCGCTCCACGCGCGCGCCCCCATGCGGGGGTGGTTCGAGGGAGACATGGTGCATTCCTTCCATAATGGTCGGTTCCTTCTTGTAACCAGCAGCATTTTTGGTCACCATAAGGAGCCATGGAAGACGGAACTTCGATGTCCCTCGGTCACTGCGGGGATACCGACTACGACGTGCTGCAATGGGACCAGCGGGAGGACTGCGAGGTCAGGCAGATCCTCGACCGGATCGCCGACAAGTGGTCGCTCCAGGTGATCGCGCTGCTCGACCGGCGCAGCCTGCGCTTCACCGAGCTGCGCCGCATGATCGACGGCGTGAGCCAGCGCATGCTGACCAGGACCCTGCGTCACCTGGAGCGCGACGGCCTGGTGAGCCGTACCGTCCATCCGACCGTGCCGCCCCGCGTGGACTACGCGCTGACGCCCCTCGGCGGCACGTTGCACGCCACCATCCGCGCCCTGGTCACCTGGACCGAGGAGCACCAGGGCGAGATCGCCACGGCCCGCGCCGCCTACGACGTGCGGATGGCGGCCGAGCAGGCGGCGGCGGCCGAGGAGGAGGCCGGGCGGGAGGCCGTCGCCCGCGGCGTGCTCGCCGGCCTGCGCTGACCGACCTGGTGGAGGCGGGCCGGCCAGTACGGGGTCAGCGCCGGGCGGCGGCGAACTCCCCGATCGTCACCGGACGACGCCCGCCGACGCGCTCGATGCTCTCGGTGACCCGGTAGAGCGGGTGGTCGCCGGAGCCGATGAAGCGGAAGATCGCCCACAGGTGGCTCAGGTGCTCGACGGCGTACGGGTCGCGGTACACCTCGTGCGCCCGCCGCTCCCACTCCTCGGGCGGCAGGTCCGCGTAGCGCACGCCGAGGGCGTCGGCGGCCTCGGCGGCCGTCGCCATCTGGCCCGTCACCAGGCACACCGGGTCGGCCGGCGCCGGGTCCAGCAGCAGGCCCGCGCCCACCCGCGCCACGTCGGCGGCGGCGACGAGCGGGATCAGCGTGTCCGGCGGGCCCAGCGGGAGGGCCAGCTCGCCGTACGCGTCCGCCACGACGGCCAGGTTCTCGAAGAAGACCGCCGCGCGCAGGTGCACCGCGCCCACCCCCGCCCAGTCGAAGACCTGCTCCGACAGCCAGTGGCGGCGCATGCGCGGCGTCCCGGCCTCGGGCTGGGCGTCGAGCTGGGAGACCTCGACCACCCGCTCCACCCCCTCCTCCCTGGCCGCCGCCGCGAACGCGCCGGTCGCGTCGAGCAGCCCGGCCGTCACCGGATAGGTGAAGTACGCCCGCCGCACCCCGCGCATCGCGGGCCGCACGTCCCTGATCTCGCGCAGGTCGCCGACGACGACGTCCGCGCCGAGCTTGCGCAGCTCGCCGGCGCGCTCGTCGTCGCGGTGCACGAAGGCGCGCACCGGCTGGTCGCGCTGGAGCAGCTGTTCGGCGACCTGCCGGCCGGTGCCGCCCTGGGGGCCGCCGGCCGCGCCCGTGACCAGGATCATCGCCCGCTCCTTCCCGGCAGGGTGAGCCGGAGCAGCCCGAGTGCTTCGAGGTCGCGCAGGAACGGCTCGGCGGGGAACGCCTCGGCCGGGGCGAAGACGCCGGGCCCCGGCCCGTGCCCGCCGGCCAGCCGCACGGCGGCCTCGACCGAGGCCAGCGCGCTGAGCCGCCACAGGTCGCGGCCGGTGATCCGGCCGGCCGCGCCGCCGTCCTCGGTGACGACCTGGACGGCCACGGTGAACTCCGAGCCCGCCCTGGTCTCCGGGTCGGCGGCCTCGCCGGTGAACGCGCCCTCCTCCTCGAAGGTGTGCGCGGTGAGCTGCGCCTCGACCCAGCGGGCCGGCACGTGCCTGGGCACGGTGACGACCTCCGACGACGGGATCGGCGCGATCATCGTCCGCGGTCCGAGCGGCGGCGGGAAGGGGAAGACGGCGTTGCGCGGCTCGACGTACCCGACGTGCTGGGCGCCGTCGCTGAAGGTGATGCGGCGGGTGTCGGCGAACAGCAGCTCGGCGGTCTTGCGCGCGCCGGTGGTCAGCCGCCAGCCGGACACGGCGTACGCGCTGGTCACCCGGTCGATGCCGGTCAGCCCGGCGGACACGGCCGCGGCCAGCAGGTCGCCCATTCCGCCGTAGAAGCTCATGGCCGTGATCATCGTGATGCCCGCGGCCGCGGCGGGCTCGGACATGGTGTCGAACATCCACTTGGTGTGGTGCTGCTCCAGGGCGTGGTCGACGTAGTGGCAGCCGGACGCCGCCGCGGCGCGGGCCACGGGCCGGCCGGTGTCGGTGAAGGGCCCGGCGCAGTGGACCAGCACGCCGGCCTCGGCGGTGAGGGCCCGCAGGGCGTCGGCGTCGTCGAGCGGGGCCTCGTGCACGCGGGCTCCGCCGAGCTCGTCGGAGACGGCCTTGAGGCGGGCGGCGTCGCGGCCGGCCAGGATCACCTCCAGGCCGCGGGCGCGTAATTCCGCCGCCACCAGGCGTCCGGTATGACCACTTGCTCCGTAGACGGCGATGGGTTCTGCGGACACGATCGGCCTCCATGTTCCATACTTCTGGTACGTGATTCGAACATACGTACTAGGAGTATGGAAGTCAATGAGCCGCCGTACCCAGGCAGAACGCACGGACGAGACGACGGCGCGGCTGGTGGGCGCCGCACGCCGGCTGTTCGGCGAGCACGGCTACGCCGACACCTCGATCGACGCCGTCGCCGCCCGCGCGGGGGTGACCAAGGGGGCCGCCTACCACCACTTCGGCGGCAAGCCGGCGCTGTTCAAGGCGGCGTTCACCGGCGAGCTGGCCGAGGTCGCGGCGGCCCTGGAGCGCGCCGGGGCCCAGGAGGACGACCCGCTGGCGGCGCTGCGCCGGGGCCTGCGCACCTTCCTGGAGCACTGCCTCGACCCGGGCTTCCGGCAGATCGTGCTGCTCGACGCGCCCTCGGTGCTGGGCTGGGAGACCGCCCGCGAGATCGAGTACGACCACCTGCTGCGCGTCCTGGCCGGCGGCCTGCGCCGGGCCGCCGAGGACGGGCGGATCGCGGACGGGAACGCGCCCGCCCGCGCGCAGCTCGTGTTCGGCGCGGTCTGCGAGGGCGGCATGCTGCTGGCCCGCTCCGCCGACCCGGACGCCGACCTGCCGCTGATCGCCGCCGAGCTGGACCGGCTGCTGTCGGCGCCGCGGCCGTCAGTGGCCGGTTGAGTGGCCGGTTGAGTGGCCGGTCCGGTGACGGGGCGCGTGGGGCGGCGCGTGGCCCGGCGCCGCCGGAGTGGTCGCGGGGCCCGGCGAGCCGGCGGGGGACTGGGTCGCGTTCTGCTTCACGGGCACGTACACGCGCACGGCCCCGGCGTCGCGGAAGGTGAAGGTCATCGGCACGGTGGCGCCGCGTACGCCGGTGACCGTGCCGAGCGGCTGGTCGCCCGCGCCCACGGGCTGGCCGGGCCGGATGTCGGCGGCGGCGGCGGAGAGCTGCACCGAGCCGCCGCCGCCGTCGACGGTGATCCGCTGGAGCTGGTCGGGCTTGTGGCCGTCGTTGATCAGCACGGCGTAGAGGGTCTGCTCGGCGGCGGGCGAGGTCGGGGAGGCCGCCTGGCCGGCGGCGGCCCGAAGGTGGGCGTTGCGCACGTGCATGACGCCCTTGGCGTCGGCGTTCGCGCCGTCGTTCTGCGGCAGGTGCTGCCCGGTGTCGTATCCGGTGTTCGTGCAGCCCGTGACGCCCAGGGCCAGGATCGCGGCACAGATGATGGGACGCTTCACGACGCCCTCCCCGTTCGATACTCGACGTCACCGTTCCGTTACCCGCGATGATGGAGGCGAACCCTTGAGAAAAGGCCGATTTTCCTACCGGAAGTGTGGGAGAATGGAGTATGGGCTTGGACCGGACCCGCTCGCCGAGTGAGCGCGCCGAGACTCCGCTGACCGCCGCGATCATGGCGGGCCGCTGGATCCGCACCGCCGCCGTCGACGACGGCAGAGGCCGCCACTGGCGCGCCAACCCCGACCCCCGTGGCAGGTCGGCCGCCGCCGGCGACTCCGCCTCCCTGTACGCGGGCGCGGCCGGCATCGTGCTGTTCTTCCTGGAACTGGCCGCCGCGACCGGCCACGAGGCGTACCTGGACGACGCCCGCAGAGGCGCCCGCTACCTGGCCGCCACCTGGCGCGAACGCGCCGACCTGACCCTCTACCACGGCCTGACCGGCACGCTCGTCGCGCTGATCGAGGCCGGCTGGGCCTTCGGCGACGGCGTCTTCGAGGAGGAGGCCGTCGCGGTGGCCGACACGATCGTCCGCGCCGCGCGCCCGCTGGACGGCGGCCTCGGCTGGACCCGCGAGCCCGCCCAGCGCGGCGACGGCGGGATCGTGCTCGGGCTGCTCCAGGCCGCCGCCGCGCTCGGCGTGCGCGGCTACGAGGAGACGGCGGTGGCGGCGGGCGAGCGCATCGCCGGGCTCGCCGTGCCCGGCCATCGTTTCGGCGACTGCGCCGACCTGCCGCTCGACGCCGTCACCCCGGGCTTCCTGTCCGGCACGGCGGGCACCGCCTTCCTGCTGGCCAGGCTGCACGGCGTCACGGGCGAGCGGCGTTTCCTGGAGGCGGCCGCCCGTGGCGCGGGCTTCGTGCGCGAGGTGAGCGCGGTGGCGGGCAGGTGCGCCGTCGTCCCGCATCACGTGCCGCAGGGGCGCGAGCTGCACTACCTGGGCTTCTGTTCGGGCTCGGCGGGCGTGGCCCGGATGTTCTACGAGCTGTACCGGGTCACCGGCGACCCCGGCCACCTCGACTGGGTCGAACGGCTCGCGCACGGCGTCGTCGAGAGCGGCGCCCCCCTCCGGCAGACCGACGGCTTCTGGAACGTGGCCTGCCAGTGTTGCGGCGCGGCCGGGCTGCTCGAACTGTTCGTCGGCCTGTGGGCGGCGACCGGCGACGAAACCCGCCTCGCGCAGGCCCAGGTGCTCGCCGGGCACCTCATCGGGCGCGGCGACAACCACGACGGCCAGGGGTTCCGCTGGTACCAGGCGTACCGGCGGCTGCGGCCGGGCGAGGTGAGCGCGGACACCGGGTACATGGTCGGCGCGGCCGGCATCGGGGCCGCCCTGCTCCACCTCGACGCCGCCATGCAGCCCCGGCAGGCGCGCCGGGTCATCCTGCTGCCGGACAACCCCTTCCCGGCGATCCCGGTGCCACCCGCCAAACTTCGCGATTCATCCCAATAAGGTATTCCCTTTAAAACCAGTAGGGAATATTGACTTGAGGCTCGCGGCGGCCTAGCGTCGTTGGCATGAGCCAGGGCACTCTCCTGACCAGGCGCCCGCACGTGGACTTCGGCCACGTCGCCAGCGCGCAGTGTCGTTGATCACGGACCAGCAGCCGCCCGCCTTCCCCTGAGCGCTCCAGCGTGGCCGACGCCGTCCACGCCTCCGCTGACGAACCCTCGCGTGCCCCCTTCCCGGCGCTCCCGGCCCGGTCGCCGGGAGCGGCGTGAGCACGCCCTCTCTCCCGTGAGGAGCCTTTCCGTGATCGCAAACAGAACCGTCCGCCCGTACCGAGCGGAGGCCGGCGCATGACCGACACCCTGCCCGACCAGCAGGCCGTCGGCGCCGACGTGTTCCGCCAGGCGCTCGCCGTGCACGCCAGCGGAGTGGTGGTGATCACCGCGCAGAGCGAGGGCATCCCCGTGGGGCTCACCGCCACCTCGTTCTCCTCGGTCAGCCTCGACCCGCCGCTCGTCTCCTTCTACGTGGACCAGTCCTCCACCACCTGGCCGTGGTTGCGGGGGGCCGACCACTTCGCGGTCAACATCCTGGCCAGCGACCAGGCCGAGCTGGCGGCGCGGTTCGCGCGCAAGGGGGTGGACAGGTTCGCCGCGCCGACGCGGTGGCGGGCGGGGCCGCTCGGCGCGCCGCTGCTCCAGGACGTCTCCGCTCACCTGATCTGCCTGCCGTACGAGAACGTCGAGGTCGGCGACCACGTGCTGGTCGTCGGCCTGGTGGCCGAGGCGGCCACGCACAACGCCGGCCGCCCGCTGCTCTACCACCAGGGCCGGTTCGGCCGCTTCCTACCCCACCAGGAGAACCTGTGACCGCCACCACCGGCACGCCGGTCTACGCCGGCCCGCTCGACCGCGTCGCCTACGGCCGCTACGGCCCCGGCCGCCTGCACCTGTCGGCCGGCTGGGACCGCCCGGTCTACCCCTTCCAGGACCGCGTCACCGCCGACGGCACCAGCGGCTACCGCGCCGAGCCCGGCCGCTACCACGTCTATGCCGCCTGGACCTGCCCCTACGCCCAGCGCGTCGCGATCGTCCGCAAGCTCAAGCGCCTGGAGGACGTCGTCTCGCTGTCGTACGTGGACGACGAGCGCGACGGCCGGGGCTGGGCCTTCAGGGAGCGCAGGGGCCCGGACCCGGTCAACGGGTTCGCCTTCCTGGAGCAGGCCTACGACGCCACCGAGAAGGGCTACCCGGGCCACATCTCGGTGCCCGTGCTCTGGGACAGGGCGCGGCGCAGGATCGTCAGCAACAACTTCCCCGACATCACGATCGACCTGGCCACCCAGTTCGAGAAGTGGGCCGACACCTCGGTCGACCTCTACCCCGAGCACCTGCGCGCCGAGATCGACAAGCTGAACGCGTGGATCTACCACGACGTCAACACCGGCGTCACCCGGGTGGCCCCCGCCGGCACCGAGGCCGCCCGCGAGGACGAGCGCCACCGCGTCGTCGCGGCCCTGGAACGCCTGGACGAACGTCTGGCCGAGCAGCGCTTCCTGACCGGCGACACGATCACCGAGGCGGATGTGCGGCTGTGGGTGACGCTGGCCAGGTTCGACGCGCTGCACAACCGCGAGCACCTCATCAGCGAGCGCGAGCTGCCCGACTTCGAGCACCTCTGGGGCTACGCCCGCGACCTCTACCAGCGCCCGGCGTTCGGCGAGACCATCGAGGGCCTGCCCGCCGCCTGGGGCACGCCGCACGGGCGGGGCCGGTGACGCGCAAGAGGCAGGTGCACCTCGCCGCGCACTTCCCCGGCGTGAACAACACCACCGTGTGGGCCGACCCCCGGTCGGGGAGCCAGATCGACTTCGCCTCGTTCGTCCACCTCGCCAGGACGGCCGAGCGCGGCACGTTCGACTTCTTCTTCCTGGCCGAGGGGCTGCGGCTGCGCGAGCTCAAGGGCCGCATCCACGACCTGGACGTGGCCGGCAGGCCCGAGGCGCTGACCGTGCTCAGCGCCCTGGCCGCGGTGACCTCGCGGCTCGGGCTCGCGGGCACGGTCAACGCCACCTTCAACGAGCCGTACGAGCTGGCCAGGCGGCTGTCCACGCTCGACCACCTGAGCGAGGGCCGGGCCGCCTGGAACGTGGTGACCACCTCCGACGCCTTCACCGGCGAGAACTTCCGCCGCGGCGGCTTCCTCGACCCCGCCGACCGGTACCGGCGGGCCGAGGAGTTCGTCCGGCTGTCGCGCGAGTTGTGGGACTCCTGGCAGCCGGACGCCGTGCTCGCCGACCAGGGCGCGGGCCGCTTCCTGCGGGAGGGCGCGATCGGCACGGTCAGCCACCGGGGCAGGCACTTCACCGTCGAGGGCCGGTTCACGCTGCCGCGCTCCCCGCAGGGACACCCGGTGATCATCCAGGCCGGCGACTCGGACGACGGCCGCGAGTTCGCCGCCGCCCACGCCGACGTGGTCTTCACCCCGCACGGCGGGCTGGAGGACGGCAGGCGCTTCTCCGCCGACGTCAAGGGCCGCCTGGCCCGGTACGGCCGGGAGCCGCACCAGCTCAAGATCATGCCCGGTGTGACGTTCGCGCTGGGCGACACCGACGAGGAGGCCGCCGAGAACGCGGCCAGGATCCGGCGGCAGCAGGTCGGGCCGCAGACCGCGATCGCGTTCCTGGAGCAGGTGTGGGGGCGGGACATGTCGGCCTTCGACCCCGATGGACCGTTCCCCGACGTCGAGCCGGACCTGTCCCAAGGCGTCTCCCAGGGGCGGGTGCCGATCAAGGACCGCGCCGAGGTGGCGGCCAAATGGCGGGCGCTGGCCGCGGAGAAGGGGCTGAGCATCCGCGAGCTGGTGATCGAGGTCACCGGGCGGCAGACGTTCGTCGGCACCCCCGAGGGCGTGGCCCGGCAGATGGACGAGCACGTGCAGGCCGGCGCGGCCGACGGCTTCATCCTCGTCCCGCACCTGACCCCCGGCGGGCTGGACGAGTTCGTCGACCGGGTGGTGCCGGCGCTGCGCGAACGCGGCGTCTTCCGCACGGAGTACACCGGGACCACCCTGCGCGAGCACCTGGAGCTGTCATGACGCTGCATCTGGCCGTGGCCCTGGACGGCGCCGGCTGGCACCCCGCCGCCTGGCGCGCGGCCCCCGGCACGCGGCTCTTCTCGGCCGGTCACTGGGCGGGGCTGGTCGCCGAGGCCGAGCGCGGGCTGCTCGACTTCGTCACCTTCGAGGACGCGCTGGGCCTGCAGTCCACCCGGCCCGACGGCCCCGACGACCGCACCGACCAGGTACGCGGCCGGTTCGACGCGGTGCTGCTCGCGGCCCGGCTGGCGCCGCTGACCACCAGGATCGGCCTGGTGCCGACGGCCACCACCACGCACACCGAGCCGTTCCACGTGGCCATCGGCATCGCCACCCTCGACCACGTCAGCGGCGGCCGGGCGGGCTGGCGGCCGCAGGTCTCGGCGCGGGCGAGCGAGGCGGCCCACTTCGGCCGCCGCCGGTTCGCCCCGCTCGACCAGGTGCTGAACCGGCCCGGCGGGGTGGACCTGTCGGCCGACCCGCACGTCCGCGCCCTGTTCGCCGAGGCCGCCGACGCCGTGGAGGTGGCCCGGCGGCTCTGGGACAGCTGGGAGGACGACGCCGAGATCAGGGACGTGGCCACCGGCCGGTTCGTCGACCGCGGCAAACTCCACCACATCGACTTCGAGGGCGGGTTCTTCTCGGTGCGGGGGCCGTCCATCACGCCCAGGTCGCCGCAGGGGCAGCCGGTCGTGGCCGCGCTGGCCCACGCCCGGCTGCCGTACGAGTTCGCGGCGGGCGGCGCGGACGTCGTCTTCGTCACGCCGCGCTCGGCCGAGCACGCGCGGGAGATCGTCCAGGAGGTCCGGGGGCTCTCCGGCGACCTGCGGATCTTCGCCGACCTGCTCGTCTTCCTGGGCCCGGACGCGGCCCGGCGCAAGGCGCGGCTCGACGAGCTGGACGGGGCCGAACTGACCTCCGACGCGGCGATCTTCACCGGCGACGCGGGGGAGCTGGCCGACCTGCTGCTGGAGTGGCGGCGGGCCGGGATCGAGGGCTTCCGGCTGCGGCCGGGGGCGGCGCCGTACGACCTGGAGCGGATCAGCCGGGAGCTGACGGCCGAGCTGCGCGGGCGCGGGGCCTTCAGGAGCGGGTACGAAGCCCGGACGTTACGCGGGCTGCTCGGCCTGCCGCGCCCGGCGAGCAGGTACGCGGAGGTGTCATGAAATTTCTGGGCATCACATTGATCGTCCACAGCGACGGCCGGTCACCCACGCAACGATTCCGCGAGGTCGTCGAGACCGCCGTGCTCTTCGAGGAACTGGGCTTCGACGGCTACGGCGTGGGCGAGCGGCACGAGCGGCCCTTCATCTCCTCCTCGCCCCCGGTCGTGCTCAGCCACATCGCCGCCAAAACGTCCAGGATCAGGCTGTTCACCGCGGTCACCACGCTGAGCCTGCTCGACCCGGTCCGCGCCTACGAGGACTACGCCACGCTCGACCACCTGTCCGGCGGCCGGCTCGAACTGATCGTCGGCAAGGGCAACGGCGCGGCGCAGGCCAGGCTCTTCCACGTCACCGCCGCGGACCAGTGGGAGCGCAACCGCGAGTCGTACGAGCTGTTCCGCCGCCTGTGGCGGGAGGACCGCGTCACCTGGCAGGGCCGCTTCCGGCCCGCGCTGACCGACGCCGAGACCTGGCCGCGCCCGCTGCAACGGCCGATCAGGGTCTGGCACGGCAGCGCGACCAGCAAGGAGTCGGTCGAGCTGGCCGCCCGCCACGGCGACCCGCTGTTCTCGGCCAACGTCACCAACCCCATCGAGCCCTACGCCGAGCTGATCGACCACTACCGCGAACGCTGGGCCCATCACGGCCACGACCCCGCCGACGCCCTGGTGGGGGCGGGCAGCGCGGGCTACTACGCGGCCCGCACCTCGCAACGGGCCCTGGCCGAGTACCGGCCGATCTACCAGGCCCGCCTGGAGACGTTCCGGCGGGCCGGCGTGCGGCCGGTCTTCCCCACCCTGGAGGACGCCGTCGAGCGCGGCTCGATCCTGGTCGGCAGCCCGCAGCAGATCATCGACAAGGTGCTGCGCTACCACAAGCGGTTCGGGCACGAGGTCATGCACCTGCCCGCCGACGCCGACGGCCTGACGCCGGGGCAGCACCGGGAGACGCTGGAGCTGTTCCAGACCGAGATCGCGCCGGCGCTGCGCGCGGAGATCCCCAGCCGCCCGTTCCCCGGGAGCGCGTCATGAGCCTGTCCGTCCTCGACCTGGCCCCCATCAGCTCGGGCGGCACCGCGGGCCAGGCGTTACGCGACACGATCG
>NZ_JBSFGJ010000023.1:0-49366 GCF_053596515.1 Nonomuraea sp. NPDC001684 | reverse complement strand
GCCCTGACCGAGCGGGAGCAGGAGCTCGCCCAGGCCACCGCCCGGCTCGCCGCCGAACGCCACCGGCTGACCGAACGCCTGGCCGAGCACGGCGTCACCGTCCCGCGCAACGCCACCCCCGACCAGCTCGGCGCGGCCGTAGCCGGGGCGGTCGCGCGGGCCGACGGCGCCCTCGAACGGGTCCGCGAGGAACGCAGGCGCGCCGCCGAGCTGGAGACCGTCGTCGCGGAGAAGGATCACGAGGCCAAGGTCGCCCACGAGCTGGCGCTGCGCCTGCGGGCCAACGCCTTCGAGCGGTGGTTGTGCGCCGAGGCGCTGGCCGTGCTGGTCGCCGCGGCGTCCGAGACGCTGATGGAGCTGTCCGACGGCCAGTACGAGCTGGCGCTCGGCGAACGCACCGGCGACATCGAGGTCATCGACCACGGCGAGGCCGGCCTGCGGCGCAGCGCCCGCACGCTGTCCGGCGGCGAGACCTTCCAGGCCGCGCTGTCCCTGGCCCTGGCGCTGTCGGGGGCCGTCGCCAGAGGGCTCGACTCGATCTTCCTGGACGAGGGCTTCGGCACCCTCGACCCGGCCACCCTCGACACCGTCGCCACCACCCTCGAACGCCTGGCCGCCGGTCAGGAGCGCATGATCGGCGTCGTCACCCACGTCCCGGCGCTGGCCGACCGGGTGCCGGCGCGCTTCGAGGTGCTGCGCGACGCGAAGGGCTCGCACGTGCGCAAGGTGGGGCCGTGAACCCGGGCTTCACCGTCGACCCCTGGGACCCGGGTTACGCCGCCGCGATCGCCGTCGAGGCCCTGTCCGAGCTGGGCGCCACCAGCGCCGAGCTGGTCCTCGACATCGAGCGGCCGGCCGCCGACTGGAAGCCGGTCACGCCGGGCCCCGGCGCCGCCGCCCCCGAGACGCTGCTGGTCGCCGACGGGGTGCGCCGGATCGACGCCCGCGTGTGGGTGCACGATCCCGACCTGCCGATGCCCGTCCCCGGGATCGCCGCCTCCTACGCCGCCGGGATCGTCCGCTGCGGGCGCGAGGGGGCCGAGCTGGCCGCGATCGAGGTCAACAGGACGCTGATCTCGGCCTCGCCGTACGCGCCGGAGGTCAAGACCGCGCACGCCTCCTACCTGCCGAACAAGGCCGCCGACTCCAGCTTCGAGGAGCTGTCGCTCGCCCTGCAACGCCAGGTCACCCAGCTGGAGGTGGACCTCGCGGTCCGCCACCGGTCGCTGGGCGACGACCTGCTGCTGGTGGACGGCCCGCTGCGGGGGCGCACCCACCTGCCGCGGACCGTCGGCTACATCAAGACGCACCACGCGGCGTACCTGCCGCAGCCGCAGTCGGCCGTGGTGGCCGCGCTCACGCCGGGGCAGCGCACGCCGGTGTTCCTCATGGGCACCAGCTGGCGCCGGCACGCCTGGTACCTGCGGCTGCCGGTCCAGTCGACGGCGCCGTGGGCGGGGATCGCCCGCTGCGAGGCCAGCGCCGAGCTCGACCCCGCGCAGGTCGTCGAGCTGGCCGACGCCGTCACGCTGGCCCTGCCGGCGCTGGCCGGCGTCGACTACAAGGACCCGCGCGCCCCCCAGAACCTGGTCCCGATCGGCGGCCTGGAGAAGCTGCTCCGCCACCACCTGGGCGACCCGCGCCTGCTCTACCGCTCACTGCGCACGGCCGCCCACCAGTAGCCGGGTCAGCCGGCCGGGAGGGTGGCGGTGACGACCAGGCCGCCGCCCTCGCGCGGGCGGGCCGTCACGTCGCCTCCGTGCGCGACGGCCACCGAGCGCACGATCGACAGCCCGAGCCCCGCGCTCATCCCGGTGACCACCCGTTCGGCGCCGTGCCGGTGGAACGGCTTGAACAGCAGTGGCACGTCGTACGGCGGCACGCTCGGCCCGCTGTTGGTCACCTCCACCTCGGCCAGGCCGCCGGGCGCCGTCCGGCTCACCACCCGGACCCAACCGCCGCCGTCGCCGAGGTTGTGCCGGATGCCGTTCTCGACCAGGTTGTGCACCAGTCGTTCGAGCAGCAGCGCGTCGCCCGCGGTCGGCGCGGGCCCGGCCTCCTCCTTCACGACGACGTTCGCCTCCGCGGCGGCGCGGGCGGTCTGGGCGACCACGTGCGAGACGATGTCGGCGAGGTCCACCGGGGAGCGGTCGGCGATCTCCTGCTCGGAGCGGGCCAGCAGCAGCAGGCCCGAGATGAGCCGCTCGTGGCGGGCGTTGATCTGCAGCAGGCTCTCGCCCAGCTCCTTGACGTCGTCGGAGGCGGTACGCCGGTGCATCGCCAGCTCCACCAGGGCCCGGTTGAGCGTCAGGGGCGTGCGCAGCTCGTGGGAGGCGTTCGCGACGAACCTGCGCTGGCCGTCGAAGGAGTGGTCGAGCCGCTCCACCATCGTGTCGAACGTGTCGGCCAGCGTCTTGACCTCGTCAGGGGGGCCGCCGAGCGCGATGCGCTCGTGCAGGCCGCGCTCGGCCATGGGGGCGGCGGCGATCCTGCGCGCGGCCTCGGTCACCAGGTGCAGCGGGGCCAGCACGCGTCCGGCCACCACCCAGCCGAGCCCGATGGCGGTCCCGCACACCACGACGAGCGCGATCGCGCCCTGGGTGAGCAGCGAGGTCACGGCGGCCTCCCGCACCCCTTCCTCCTGCTGCCGCATCCAGTCGACGGCGGCGGGGCCGACCAGCTCGACGCCGTCCTGCTTGAGGAAGATCACGTTCTTGCGGGTGCCGGCAGTGGTCACGAACCGGTTCTCGAACGACTGCGCGAGCTGCTGGTTGAACAGCAGGTACGTGACGCCCAGCAGGGCCAGCCCCGCCACCAGGAACAGGGCGCCGTACACGAGGGTGAGGCGCAGCCTGAGGGTGGGGTGGGGCAGTCTCATGCGATCCGGTACCCCACTCCCGGCACCGTCTCCACCACCGGCGGGTCGGCCAGCTTGCGGCGCAGCTTGAGTATCGTCAGCCGCACCGCGCCGGTGAACGGGTCGGCGTGCTCGTCCCACGCCTTCTCCAGCAGGTGCTCGGCCGAGACGACCGTGCCCTGCGCCCGCATCAGCTCGGCCAGGACGGCGAACTCCTTCTTCGACAGCGGCACGAACCGCCCGTTCCTGAACACCTCCCTGCGCCCCGGGTCGAGCGTGATCCCGGCCCGGCGCAGCACCGGGGGAGTGGCCGGCCGTGAGCGCCGTCCCAGTGCCAGGACCCGCGCCGCCAGCTCGGGGAAGGCGAACGGCTTGGACAGGTAGTCGTCGGCCCCGATGGACAGCCCGCTGACCCGGTCGTCGAGCTGGGCGGCGGCCGTGAGCATCAGCACCCGCGCGTCGGACTCGGAGGCGACCAGCTCCCTGCACACGTCGTCGCCGTGCACGCGCGGCAGGTCGCGGTCCAGGACGACCACGTCGTAGTCGTTGACCGCGATCCGCTCCAGCGCCGCCGCGCCGTCGTGCGCGAGGTCGACCGCGTGGGTCTCGTCGCGCAGCCATTCGGCGATCGCGCCGGCGAGCACGCGCTCGTCCTCCACCACCAGCACCCGCATTCCGTACCTCCGGCTCGATTCTTGCGCGGGTGGTATTTGATCCGGATAAGCCGGAGATGGAAACGCTGGAGAAACACGTCCGCGTATTGCATCTCCCCTCGTAAGGCCACCGGCTTTCGATGGAGGAGAACATTCATGCGAGGACGATCCCTCATGGCGCTGGCCGCGGCCGCGCTGTTCCTGACGGCGTGCGGCGCCCAGGAAGGCGGATCGGACGTGGCGTCGGTGACCGGCACCGGCGCCAAGCCGACGGCCGGCGCCCCGGCCACCGCCGACCGCAACGCGCAGGCCGTGAAGTACACCACCTGCCTGCGCGAACAGGGCCTGGACATCGCCGACCCCGGCCCGGACGGCCGGATCCAGATGAAGTTCGACAAGGGCTCCGGCGGCCCGGAGAAGGTCCAGAAGGCGATGGACGCCTGCAAGGCGCTCCAGCCCGCGGGCATGAACCTGGGCAAGGGCGGCGACCCCAAGCAGGCCGAGAACATGCGCAAGCAGGCGCAGTGCATGCGGGACAACGGCGTGGAGGCGTTCCCCGACCCCGAGGGCGGCATGATGCGCATCACGCCCGAGGTGGGCGAGGACCCCGACTTCAAGGCCGCGCAGGAGAAGTGCCGGATGAACATCGGCGGGGGACAGGGGGGCTCTTGATGGGGACGGCCACCATCGACGGAAAGGCCGAGCCGGACGCTCCCTCCCCCCGCGCCCGCCGCCGCCGTGGCGGGCGGGCGGTCCTCGCCCTCGTCGGGGTGGCCGCCGTGGCGGGGGCG
The DNA here is from genome assembly GCF_053596515.1 of Nonomuraea sp. NPDC001684. Classification (NCBI taxonomy): domain Bacteria; kingdom Bacillati; phylum Actinomycetota; class Actinomycetes; order Streptosporangiales; family Streptosporangiaceae; genus Nonomuraea; species Nonomuraea sp. NPDC001684. The sequence goes on along the minus strand of NZ_JBSFGJ010000023.1, from coordinate 45,065 downwards.
GCGGTCCTGGCGGTCAATCCCGGCGGGGTGCTGGACGGCGGCGCCGCCCCGTCCGCGTCGGCCGGCGCGCTGCCGCCGGCCACCACCCCGGTCACCCGCCAGACGCTGAACGACACCAGGGACGCCGACGGCGAGCTCGGCTACGGCCCGGTCACCACGGCCATGGCCAGGAAGGCCGGCACCGTCACCTGGCTCCCGGACAGCGGCGACCTGATCACCCGCGGCCGGTCCCTGTACCGCCTGGACAACAAGCCGGTCATGCTCCTGTACGGCACCACCCCCGCCTACCGCGACCTGCGGATCGGCAGCGAGGGCAAGGACGTCGAGAACCTGGAGCGCAACCTGCGCAAGCTCGGCTACGACGGCTTCACCGTGGACGACGAGTACACCTACGACACCGCCCAGGCGGTGCGGGAGTGGCAGGAGGACCGCGGCCTCGACGAGACCGGCGTGGTGGAGCTGGGACGGGTCGTCTTCGCCCCCGGCAAGGTCCGGGTGGAGAGCCTGGAGGCCGAGCAGGGCCAGCCCACCGGCCCCGGCCAGAAGATCCTCACCTACACGGGCACGAAGAAGGTCGTCACCGCCGAACTGGCCGCCGAGGACCAGCGGATGGCCAGGAAGGGCACCAAGGTCTCGGTCACCATGCCGGACGGCAAGGACGTGACCGGCCGGATCACCGAGGTGGCCACGATCATCGATCCCGGTGACGGGCAGAACGCCGACCCGGAGACCCGCCTGGAGGTGCAGGTCTCGCTGGGGAACGCCAAGGCCGCCAAGGGGCTGGACCGGGCGGCGGTGAAGGTGACGTTCACCGCCGACCGGCGGAAGGGCGTGCTGACCGTGCCGGTGTCGGCGCTGGTCGCGTTGCGGGAGGGCGGGTTCGGGGTGGAGGTGGTGGAGGGCGGCAGGTCGCGGTACGTCGCCGTGCGGACCGGGTTGTTCGCCGGTGGCCGCGTCGAGATCTCCGGCGACGGGCTCACCGACGGCATGACAGTGGGAATCCCGAAATGACCCCCACCCCGACCCCCTCCGAGCCCGCCACCCCGTCCCCCGCGGATGCGGGGCGGGGCATGATCGTGCTCACCGACGTGTCCAGGACCTATCCGGGCGGGGTGGCCGCGCTGGACTCGGTGTCGCTGGAGGTCCGGCACGGCGAGCTGGTCGCCATCGTCGGCCCGTCGGGCTCGGGCAAGTCCACGATGCTCAACGTCGTCGGCACCCTCGACCGTCCGTCGGCGGGCCGCGTCGAGATCGACGGCCACGACGTCTCCAAGCTGTCGGACAACCAGCTCTCGGCCCTGCGCGCGACCACGATCGGCTTCGTCTTCCAGCACTTCCACCTGGCCGCCAAGGTCACCGCCCTGGACAACGTGGCCGACGGCCTGATCTACACCGGCCTGCCGCCGGCCGAACGCCGCCGCCGGGCCGGGACGGCGCTGCGCCGCGTCGGCCTCGGGCACCGCGTCGACCACGAGCCGCACGAGCTGTCCGGCGGCGAGCGGCAGCGCGTGGCCATCGCCAGGGCGGTGGCCGGCGATCCGCCGCTGCTGCTGGCCGACGAGCCCACCGGCGCGCTGGACTCGGTGTCGGGCGCCGGCGTGATGGACCTGCTGCACGAGCTGAACGGGAGCGGCACCACCATCGTGATCATCACCCATGACCGGGAGATCGCCGCCGGCCTCCCCCGCCAGGTGAGCATGCGAGACGGCCGGATCGTCTCCGACTCGGGCTCTGAACCCGGTGCGGAGCTGCGCGGGCGCGGCGAAGAGGGCGGCGGCCGGTGCGTGCGCGAGCCCGTCGAATCCGAGGTGGCGTGATGGCGACCCTGGAGCGTCCCCGGCTCTCCCCGGCCAGGATGCGCCCGCGCGACGTGATGCGCGTGGGCGCGGTCGGCCTGCGTACGCGCCCGCTGCGGGCGTTCCTGTCGGCGCTCGGCATCGCGATCGGCATCGCCGCGATGATCGGCGTGGTCGGCATCTCGTCCTCCTCCAGCGCCGAGCTGGACCGGACGCTGTCCGCGCTGGGCACGAACCTGCTCACCGTCGCCTCCGGCACCACGCTCCTGGGCGAGGCGGCCCAGATGCCGACGGACGCCGAGGCGATGATCGAGCGCATCGGCCCGGTGGAGTCGGTCTCGTCCACGGGCAAGGTGCCCGAGGCGAAGGTCTACCGGAGCGAGGAGATCCCGACGCCCCAGACCAACGGCCTGGTCACGATCGCCGCCCGCCTCGACCTGCTGCCGACCGTGGGCGCGACGGTCCGCCGCGGCACCTGGCTCAACGCGGCCACCGAACGCTACCCGGCCGTGGTGCTCGGCTCGGCCGCCGCCCAGCGGCTCGGCATCGGCACGGTCACCCCCGACACCCAGGTGGTGATCGGCGGCATCCGGTTCACGGTGGTCGGGCTGCTCGACCCGGTGCCCCTGGCCGAGGAGCTGAACAGCGCGGCCCTGGTCGGCTGGCCGGTCGCGGAGTCCAGGCTGGACTTCGACGGGCATCCGACCACGCTCTACACCCGCTCGCAGGAGGCGAGGCTGGAGGACGTGCGGTCGGTCCTGGCCGGCACGGCCAACCCCGAGGCGCCCAACGAGGTGGACGTCTCCCGCCCGTCCGACGCGCTGGCCGCCAAGCAGGCGACCAGCCAGGCCTTCGCCGGGCTGCTGCTCGGCGTCGGGGCGGTGGCGCTGCTCGTCGGCGGCGTCGGCGTGGCCAACACGATGGTCATCTCGGTGCTGGAGCGCCGCGCGGAGATCGGCCTGCGCCGTTCGCTCGGCGCGACGCGCGGCCAGATCCGCACCCAGTTCCTCGCCGAGTCGCTGCTGCTGTCCGCGCTGGGCGGCGCGGGCGGGATCCTGCTGGGGGCCGGCGTCACCGTCGCCTACGCCTTCTCCCGCGGATGGCCGGCCGTGGTGCCCGCGTGGGCGACCGTCGGGGGCCTGGCGGCCACGCTGCTCATCGGCGCGGTGGCCGGGCTCTACCCGGCCGTGCGCGCCTCCCGGCTGTCGCCGACGGAGGCGCTGTCGGCGCCCTGAGACAAGCGCCCCGGGTCAGGACAGAGTGGACTCGGGGACGGGGGAGTAGCAGGTCGTCCTGCCGACGATCCTGACGTTCGGCCCGTCGAGCACGGTGAGCTCGAACGTCAGGTTCGTCCGGGGGTTGCGCACGACCGAGACGACAGGGGTCTCGTCACGCAGGTCGAGATCCTCGACGATCTGGTCGTAGCCCATGTCCTGGAGGGTGTGCAGCAGGCCGTCGGGGGCGTCGGCGGTCTCGCCCTCGGCCCGGACGAGCCGGCGCACCTGGCCGGGCACGCACGAGCGGTCTTCGGTCTCGTCGGAGCGGTCGGCCGGCGACACGCGCAGCGCGGCGCTGGTGAGCAGGGTGTCGGTGTCGGCGGTGAGCTGCCTGGCCGCCTCCTCGAAGGAGGACTGGCGGCCGGAGGTACAGGCTGCCGCGACCGCGACGCATACAAGCACCGCGGACATCACGACCGAGCGACCAGCCAGGCGCACGTTGGGACGATATCGGAGATCAATTCCGGGCGCAGGGGGATTAACGCAATATTAATGGCCGATATCAAAAGGCAATCCGGCCGCGCATTCTCAGGAGGGGCCGGTTCTCAGCTCGTCCAGCTTGCGTTCGATGCGGTCGAGGCGCCGGCACAGGTCCTCCAGGTCACCGCGTTCGGCTCCCTCCTCCTCGGGACGCAGGTGAACCAGGAGCGAGCCGCCGGGCTCCAGGCGTACCAGGTCGGTGTCGGTGACGCTCTCGGCCCCCCGGAGCTGGAGCATCACGTTGAGGTCGGCCTGCCGGACGCCCATCCGGCGCAGCGCCGAGGGGATGAAGTGCCCGTCGCGGGCCAGGACGACCGCCGTGCCCTCGAACGCCCTGCCGACCGAGGGCACGGTCGCCGCCAGCCGCACCACGACCGAGTTGACCGCCACCAGGATCACCACGCCCACCAGGCCGCCGATCAGCGAGTTGTCCGGGCCGATGATCGCGTTCTGCACGACGTTGCTCATCAGCAGCATGACCACGAAGTCGAAGTTGTTGAGCTGCGCGATGCCGCGTTTGCCGGTGATGCGGAGCAGCACGGCGATCGTCACGTAGACGGCGATCGTCCTGACGGTCTTGTCGGCGACGGAGACCCCCAGGTCGAACAGGTCGCTCACCGGCGCCTCAGCTTGGCGATCAGCCCCAGGTCCTCCACGCAGCGTCCGAGCCCCAGGGCCACCGAGTCGCTGGGCCGCTCCGCGCGCCGCACCGGCATGGACAGCCCCTCCTGCAGCCGCCGGCGCAGGCCGGGCAGCAGCGCGCCGCCGCCGACCAGCACCATTCCGCGCTCGCCCAGGTCGGCGGTCAGCTCGGGAGGGCAGCGTTCCATGGTGTGCTCCGCGGCCCGCACGATGTGCTCGACCGGCTGGACGGCCGCCTCGCGGACGCGCGCCGCGGGCAGCGCCACCGCGCGCTCCTCGCCGGTGCCGGAGTCCCTGCCGCGGATCAGCACGTTTCCGGCCGGCTCCCGCGTCGCGCGCAGCTTGGCCGACTCGGCCTCCCGCTCGTCGGCCAGCAGGCCGTGCTCGTCCTCGACCAGGCGGGCGACCGCGCGGGTCACGGCGTTCCCGCCGCCGCGCACGGTTCCGGCGGCGACCACGGCCCCGCAGGAGAGCACGGCGACCCTGGTGGCGTCCCGGCCGATGTCGACGACCATGTGCCCGGTGCCGTCGCGGACCGGCAGGCCCGCGCCGAGCGCGGCCGCGATCGCGTGCTTGACCAGCAGGATCCCGCGGGCCTCCGCCTCGAAGCCGGCGTCGCGCAGCGCCACCCGCTCGATCGGCGTGAACTCGTCGGGCACGGCCATCACCAGGCGCGGGCGGGGGAACGGGTGCCGGTGCACCTTGCGCAGGAAGTGCCTGATCATGCGCCGGGCGAGCTCGCCGTCCTGGGGCAGGCCGTCGCTGATCGGCCAGTACGTCTCGCCGTCCGTGCCGTCGGCGCCGTCCGCGCCGTCCAGGGCCTCGGCGCCGAAGCGGACGACCCTGCCCGTCTGCCTGTCGCGCAGGACGACCGACGGCTCGTCCAGCACGATGCCCCTGCCCTTGGCGTAGATCCTCGTGCCGGCCGCGCCGAGGTCGATCGCCAGGTCACGACCCAGGAGGCTCATCGCCGTACTGGGAGGTTGAGCATCATGCCTGGGTGTATATCCGGCGCTTCTCCAACGCAACACCAGGAACCGCAGAGTTCCGTTTTACCCTTCGCGCCGCAGGGCGGCCAGGGTCTCGTCGGCCCACTCGATGCCGGAGCGCGCCTGGTGCAGGCCGAGGGACAGCGCGTACTGGCCGAACAGGCCCCCGGGCCGGCAGTCGAGCGTCGCGAGGCGGGCCTGGAAGTGGGCCTTGATGCGCTCGACCACGGCGACGGCCTGCCCGGTGTCGAGCAGGGCCAGCAGGAACGCCTGGAGGGCGGTCTCGCTGCGCACGGTCGCCGACGGGTCGTGGCCGACCAGCCACTCGGTGACCAGCGCGCGGCCCTCGGCGGTGATGGCGTAGATCTTGCGGCCCCGGGCGCCCTCGTGCTCGACCGTCACCAGGCCGTCGGCGGCCATCTTGACCAATTCCGGATAGATCTGCGTGTGCCCCGCCTGCCAGACGTGGTTGAGCGAGTGCTCGAACTTCTTGGCCAGGTCGTAGCCGCTGGCCGGGCCTTTGGTGGCGAGCAGGCCGAGGAGCGCGATCCGCAGGGACATGCCCGCCAGCATAGCGAAGGCTTGACATGTCAGCTCTTACATATCAATCTTCACCTGTGACTTATGACATGAAGCCCAAGGGCAACGGGCTGGTGTTGCTGGCGGTGCTCGGCGGGATGTTCCTGGCGATGCTCGACCAGACGATCGTCGGCACCGCGCTGCCCCGCATCACCGGCGAGCTGGGCGGCACCCGGCTCTACACCTGGGTGGTCACGGCCTATCTGCTCACCTCCACCGTCACCGTGCCGCTGTACGGCAGGCTGTCCGACCAGCACGGCAGGAAGCCGCTGCTGCTCGTCGGGATGTCGGTGTTCGTCGTCGGATCGGCGTTGTGCGGGCTCGCCCAGGACATGACCCAGCTCATCGCCTTCCGCGCCGTGCAGGGGCTGGGCGCGGGCGCGTTGCTGCCGCTGTCGCTGGCCCTGGTGATGGAGATGTTCCCGCCCGGACGCAACGGCGCCCGCGTGCAGGGCGCACTCGGCGGCGTGATGGCGTTGACGTACCTGGCCGGGCCCTTCCTGGGCGGGTTGTTCACCGACCACGCGAGCTGGCGGTGGGCCTTCTACGTGAACGTGCCGCTCGGGATCGTGCTGATCGCGATCGTGGTGCTGCGGCTGCCGTTCCGTCCGGGCACCGGCGGCGGGGGCCGGCCGGACTACGCGGGCATCGCGGTGTTCAGCGTGGCCATCAGCGCCCTGCTGCTCGGCCTGACCGAGAAGGGCCTGGACGGCAACTCCTGGACCTCCCCGCCCGTGGCCGGGCCGATCCTGCTGGGGCTGGTCCTGCTGGCCGCGTTCGTGCTGGTCGAGCTGCGGGCGGCGAACCCGGTCATGCCGATGCACCTGTTCCGGGACCGCACGTACACGCTGGTCAACGCGACCTCGTTCTTCACCGCCTTCTGCATGTACGCCGGCGTGGTGTTCCTGCCGCGCTACTTCCAGCAGGCGCTGGGCGTCAGCGCCACCGAGTCCGGGCTGAGGATCTACCCGATGACGCTGGCGATGGTGGCGGGCAGCGCGCTCATGGGCACGCTGATGTCCAGGACGCGCACGTACAAGCCGTGGCTGGTCGGGGCGCCGTTCCTGCTGGTGGCCGGCAGCCTGCTCTGCCTGAACCTCACCGTGCGCACCGACGGCCTGCTGCTGGCCGGGTGGATGGCACTGCTCGGGCTCGGCATGGGGCCGATGTTGTCGGGGCTGACCGTGGCCGTGCAGCAGGCCGTCGCGCCGCGGTACATCGGCACGGCCTCGGCCAACCTCACCTTCTTCCGGCAGATCGGCGGCTCGGTGGCGCTGGCGCTGGCCGGCACCGCGTACACGTCGGTCATCACCACGGACGCGCCGGTCCACGGGCTCGCGGCCGCGCACGCCTCGGCGGCGGCCGTGGTCATCCCGTCGCTGGGCGTGGCGGGCGCGGTGATCGCCCTGGTCGCGCTGGTCATGATGCCCGGCAGGCGGCTGGAGCAGGCGCCCGCGGCGGAAAGCAGAGTGGAGGCCGGTTTCGCGTCGTAAGCGACGTCGTGCGAAGCTGTGGATGTCCCCAGAACCAGGAGGTCCTCATGGCGGAAACACCGGAGCCGGAAGTCAGCGAGACTCCCGAGGACGAGATGAAGCGCAAGTTCCGCGAGGCGTTGGAACGCAAGCGCGGGCAGCAGGCCGACTCGGCCGCGGGTGGCAGGGGCGTGGACCCGTCGAAGATCCACGGGGCGCACGGTCCGGCAGCGAGTAAAAGATCCTTCAGGCGCAAGAGCGGCGGCTGAAAGGTCCGATTTAGCAGGGGGTACGGCATGCCGTGCCCCCTTTCTCTTTACCTCGATAGGTAGATCTTTACCCGGTTCATGACGATTCGTTTGTATTTGTCCGAATCTCTGGGTACCGTCTTAACCAATTACCAGCTGGTGGCGTAGTCCCTACCAGGAGAGGGACGACAGCTGGCGCCGAATCCCGACTTGTCGGGAACCGGGGACCCATCTCATTGGGGTGAATCCGGCCATGTGCCGGTAGGGCATCTCCACGCCCGAACCCGTCAGCTAACCCGGTAGGCGAGATGGAGAGGACTTCACGCATGTACCACCTCGTCGTACCCCCGGACAGTGTAGTGACGACCGCCTGCTGAGCGGTCTCTTCCCTGACTTCCCCCACGCGCCGCGTAACCACCTTTTCGGCGCTCTGCCCGGTTACGCACCGTAGTCACGCGCGTTCCCCCTGTCCCCTCGCGAAGGACTTCACTGCTTCATGTCTCGATTTGGCCTGCGCTCTCTCGCCCTGCTGTCCGTGTCCGCCATGGGCGCGCTGACGATCTCCGCCACCGGCGCCCACGCCGACACCGGCGACGACCAGAAGATCCTGCTCAAGGGTTCCACGAAGGCCTCCTACTTCTGGGACGACTCCTCCGGCCGGGCCGGCGACACCGGCCTCCCCGCCAGCGGCAAGCCCATGCAGAAGGGCCTGGCCGCCAGCCCGAGCTGGCCCCTCATGACCGAGGGTTACGTGACCTACAACGGCAAGAAGATGCCGTTCTTCGTGGGCGACCGCGGCCCCGGCGAGCCCTCCAGCCGTGGCGTCATGCTCGACCTCGACGCCAAGACCTTCGCCGAGCTGACCGGCGGCACCTTCAACCCCGACACGCTCGGCGTGGACGGCAACGGCGGCCAGGGCCACATCAAGATCGACTACGTCATCACCAAGTGGGGCGACGGCAAGGGCAAGAAGAACTACCCCGTGGCCTTCTCCACCGGCGCGTGGGGCAGGTTCGACGACAACCCGGCCGAGCCTCCCAAGGTGCTGGCCGACAAGCCCGCCGAGGACGCGGCCGGTTCCGCCGGCGGCCAGGTCGGGAAGACCGTCGCGATGGGCGGCACCGTCATGGCCGGCGTGCTCGTGCTGGCCGGCGGCGGCGTGGTGCTCGGCGGCGAGCGCCTGCGCAAGCTCCTCAACGACTGATCTCCGGACAGACCGCTCTTTACGCCTCGCGACCAGAATGTCATTCTGGTCGCTGTGATCCAGCGCGCAGCCGCCAACGGCATCGAGATCGCCTACGAGAGCTTCGGCTCACCCGCGGGCAGGCCCCTGCTGCTCATCATGGGACTCGGCGCCCAGCTCATCCACTGGGACGACGAGTTCTGCGAACTCCTGGCCGAGCAGGGCCACCACGTCGTCAGGTTCGACAACCGCGACGCGGGCCTGTCCACCCATCTCCACGACGAGGGCGTGCCCGCATGGGGCGCGCCCTCGCCGTACGTGCTGGACGACCTGGCCGACGACAGCGCCGGGCTCATGGACGTCCTGGGCCTGCCCGCCGCGCACGTCGTCGGCGCCTCGATGGGCGGGATGATCGCCCAGGCGCTGGCCATCCGGCACCCGGCTCGGGTGCTGAGCCTGACCTCGATCATGTCCACGCCCGGCCCGCAGGCGGCCCCGCCGACCGAGGCGGCCGCCGCGGTGCTCTTCGCCAAGCCCGCGACCGACCGCGAGGGGGTCGTCGCCGGCGCGCTGACGACCTGGGCCGTGCTCGGGTCCCCCGGCTGGGAGCTGGACCGCGAACGCGTCACCAGGCTGGCCGGGCTCGCCTTCGACCGCTGCCACGACCCGGCCGGCACGGCCCGCCAGCTCGCCGCCATCATGGCCTCCGGCGACCGCACGTCCGCGCTGGGCGGGCTGAAGGTGCCGGCGCTGGTCATCCACGGCGAGGACGACCAGCTCGTGCCGCTCGCCGGCGGGCGGGCCACGGCCGCCGCCATCCCGGGCGCCCGCCTGGTCACCTACCCCGGCATGGGCCACGACCTGCCCCGCGCCCTCTGGCCCGCGATCGTCGCCGAGATCACCGCCCACACCGGCTCCGCGACGCCCGCCCGGCCCGAGCCCGCCGCGTGACCCGCCGCATGACTCGCCGCGGAGCCTCGCTGCGCGGGCCGGTCAGAGCTCCAGCTTCTCCTCGATGACCTTGAGCATGTGCCGGGCCAAGGCCAGGTTGGCCCGGTTGCGGTCGAGGGCGAGGTAGAGGAACAGGCCCTTGCCGCTGCGGCCGGTCAGCGGGCGGATGATGTGATACTGGGCGGTCAGCGTGATCAGGATGTCCTCGATGCCGTCCTTGAGGCCCAGCGAGTCCATCGTGCGCAGTTTGGCCTTGATGACCTCGGTGTTGCCCGCCGCCGCGACCTGCAGGTCCAGCTCCTTCGAGCCGCCGAGCGTGCCGAGCGCCATGCCGCTGCCGTGGTCGACGATCGCCGCCCCGATCGTGCCGTCGATGCTCATCATCTCTTTGAGGGAGACGTCCATGCCTGCCATGCTTTCCTCCGCTTCGGTGGGGATGGTCAGTGCTTGCGTGCCACGGCGGCCACGGAGGCCGCCGTCTTCCTGCCCTCCAGCCGGAGGAGTCCGACGTTGGCGCCGGGTCCCGCCAGAACCGTGAGGACGATCGTGGGGCCCGCGGCGTAGAAGGCCACGAACCCGGCGGTGCCGGACACGAGGGTCTCCTCGAACGTCCCGCGGCCCGCCATGGTCAGCATCCGGCCGCTCATCGCGAGCAGCGCCGCCGACAGCGCCGCCACCTGCTCGCCGGTGTCTCCTTGCAGGTCGCAGGCGATCCGCAGGCCGTCGACGGTGCACGCGACGCTGCCGGTGACGTCCGGCGTGCGGCCGCGCAGGAGCCCCATCTCCGCCAGGACCTCTTGCCGTAGCTCCACGGGTGGCCTCCTCCTGCGTCGTGAGGGGAACCTCACGGCATCTCCTCCAGCGCCTTCTTCAGCCGCAGCAGCAGCGTCAGATCGGTCGGGTCGCCCGTCGGCACCGGCCCGGCGGCCCCCGCCCGCCCGTTCCCGGCGGGAACTGCCACCGCGCCCGGCACCCGCCTGGGCAGCGCCTCCCCGTCGTCCGGACGGCGTTGCGCGGGCCGTAGCGGGTCCGGCGGGACGAGGAGGCCGGCGGCGGCCAGCCTCCTGACGGCCACCAGCACCGAGTAGCCCGACCGGCCCAGGTGCCGGGCCAGCTCCAGCGGGGTCGCCTTGTGGTCGGCCCGTACGACGACCTCCCACTGCACCTGGCTGAGCGCCACCCCGTGCCCGGGCAGGCGCGGGACCGGCCGCACGGGCTGGGTGTCCACCTCCGGCGAGGGCCAGATGCCGGCCAGCTGCTCCCGGCGGCGGGCGGACTCCCGCACCAGCTCCTGGACGTCGAAGAACCACTGCCCGCCCAGCCAGTGCTCCTCGCCGGGCCGGAACTTCGGCCGCACGCCGGTCACCGGCAGCAGGAAGAAGGCGGCGTCCTGGACCACGCCGAGCACGGCGTACTGGAGCTCGGCCAGGGTGACCGGGCCGTCCTGGAGCAGCCGGGCGCGGCCGCCGTCGGCCTGCAGGGCACGCAGGGCCGACTCCGGCACGCGCCCCCTGGCCGCGAACAGCCGCTCGACGCCCGGCGTCTGGGCGCACTCCATGTACGTCACGCGCCCGTCCGACAGGTAGATCGTGCCGTTCCGGCCCACGCGGAGCGCCCCCGTCGCGCGTTCGCGGGCGAGTCCGGCGAGGAGTGAGTCGAGCGCGGCCATGGCTCAGGTGGTCAGCAGGTCGGAGATGGCCCGCAGGCGGTACCGGGCCAGGGCCAGGTTCGACCGTTCCGGGTCGAGGCGGACGTAGATGACCAGCGGCCCCTCGAAGACCGTCTCCAGCAGCCGGAGCAGGTGGTGCCCCCGGTCGGTGGTGACGAGCATGTCGTCGATGCGCACGATCTCGCCGGGACACGTCCGGGTCAGCCCGTCGGTGGTGGCGCGCAGCGCCTCGGTCAGCGCGGCGGCGGACCTGTCGGCGTCCACGCCGGACGCGCTGCTGAAGGCGACCGCCATGCCGCTCGTGCCGTCGACCAGCATGGCGTCGAGCGCGCCCGGTATCGACATGACCTCCGCCAGGCAGGTGTCCACTCCCAGCACCGCGAGCCTCCCTCCGTCGTGGGACGGGGAAAGCGTAGGGGGCCACAAGAGACCAGAAGGCAGGCGATTTACCGAGGGATACGTTTTTATACGGCTAGGACGAAGAAAAGCATCACTCGTGCGGAAATATGATCAATTCACGAGGTTTTTTCACGATGGCGGAGCATTTCGTGCACGTTCTCCTCGGCCCACCGCGCGACCACCGAGATCGGCGCGTGCAGCGAGCGGCCCAGGTCGGTCAGCGCGTACTCCACCCGCGGCGGCACCTCGGCGAAGACCTCGCGGGTGATCAGCCCGTCCAGCTCCATGGCCCGCAGCGTCTGGGTGAGCACCTTCGGCGTCACCCCGCCGATCCGCCCGCGCAGCACGGTGAAGCGCATCGGCCCGTCGCTGAGGCTGAGCAGCACCAGCACCGACCACTTGTCGCCGATCCGGTCGAGGACCAGCCGAGTCGGGCAGTTCGGGTCGAAGGCATCACCGGTATCCATAAGGTACTTATAGCACGATGAAGTAACCAGTATCCATTGGATACTGTGCTTCTCATGAAGATCCTCGTGTTCGGCGCGACCGGAATGATCGGTCAGCGCATCGTCACCGAACTCACCGGCCGCGGCCACGACGTCACCGGCGTCAGCCGCTGCGGTCCCGTCAAGGGCGACGTCCACGACGCCGCCACGCTCGCCGAGGGCTACGACGCCGTCGTCTGCGCCATCGCCCCGCCGCGTGACGGCACCGAGCCCGAGCCGCCGTTCCTGGCCGCCAACCGCGCCCTCATCGACGGGCTGCGCGCCGCCGGGGTGAGCCGGGTGCTGGTCGTGGGCGGCGCGGGCAGCCTCAAGGCCGGCCCCGGCCTCGACCTGGTCGACACGCCCGGCTTCCCGGAGATCTACAAGAAGGAGGCCAGGGCCGCGCGGGCCGCGCTCGGGCTCTACCGGGAGGTGACCGACCTCGACTGGACCTACGTCTCACCGGCCGCCGAGATCGCGCCCGGCGAGCGCACCGGCGTCTACCGGATCGGCCGCGACGACCTGCTCAGCGACGCCGACGGCCGCAGCTTCATCACCGCCGAGGACTACGCGGTGGCGATCGCCGACGAGCTGGAGGAGCACGCCCACCCGCGCACCCGCATCACGGTCGCCTACTGATCGTCCTCGTCCGGGTCGTCGGGCAGCAGCGCCTTCTCGTCGGGCTTGTGCACCAGCACGTTGTCCACGTACGACTTCACCGCCGTGGCCAGCCCGACGTCGCCGCCCGCCGTCTCCGACAGGTACCAGCGGTGGTCGAGAATCTCGTGGAAGAGCTGCGCGGGCTCCAGCTTGCCGCGCAGCTCGGCGGGGATGCCGTCGACCGTCGGGTGGAACACCTCGGCGAGCCAGCGGTGGGCGACGATGGCCTCGTCCTCGTGGCGCAGGCCCTTGGCGACCCGGTAGCCGTCCAGGTCGTTGAGCAGCCGCCGCGCCTGGTTCTCCTCCACGTCGAGCCCGGTCAGCCTGATCAGCCGGCGCTGGTGGTGGCCGGCGTCCACCACCTTCGGCCGGACGATCAGGCGGCCGGTGCCGACCTTGCGCCGCACCATCATCTCGGCGACGTCGAAGCCGAGCAGGTTCAGGCGGCGGATGCGCTGCTCCACGCGGTGCCAGTCGACCTCGTCGATGATCTCGCTGTCGGTGATCTCGGCCCACAGGCGGTGGTAGCGGGTGACGATGTCCTCGGCGGTCTCCATGGGGTCGATCGACGGGTGCAGCAGCCCGCCGGCCTCCAGGTCGAGCATCTCGCCGAAGATGTTGGTGTGGGCGACGTCGATGTCGGTCAGCCGCTGGCCCTCGCTGATCATGGGGTGCATCTCGCCGGTCTCGGCGTCCACCAGGTAGGCCGCGAAGGCGCCGGCGTCCCGGCGGAAGAGCGTGTTGGACAGCGAGCAGTCGCCCCAGTAGAAGCCGTTCAGGTGCAGGCGCACCAGCAGCACGGCGAGCGCGTCGAGCAGGCGGGTGAGCGTGTCGGGGCGCAGGGTGCCGGACATCACGGCCCGGTAGGGGAGCGAGAACTGCAGGTGCCGGGTGATCAGCGCGGCGTCCAGGCCCTCGTCGCGGCCGGTCACGTACGCCACGGGCTCGACGGCCGGGGCGTCCAGCCTGGCCAGGTCCCACAGGAGCTGGTACTCGCGCCTGGCGTACCGCTCGCTGATCTCCTTGATCGCGTAGACCTTGCCGGAGAGCCGGGCGAACCGCACGACGTGGCGGGAGATGCCGCGCGGCAGATCGACCAGATGATGCTTGGGCCAGTCGGCCAGCGGGACGTCCCAGGGGAGCCGGATGAGGTCGGGGTCGCCTAGCGCGCCAGTGATCTGCAGGGGCATGAACGTCAGGATATGGTGCGTAGGTGGACGAGTTTCTCAACTGGTACTTTTCCGACCGTCCCGTCGTCGCCAGCCAATTGGGAGCCGACGGCTACGACCACACCCTCGGCGATTTCACCGCCTCCGCCTGGGAGAACAGAGCCCGGGAAGAGATCCGCTGGATCGACCGCCTCTCCGACGCCCCGGCCGACTCGCTCGACGACGCCATCGACAGAGACCTGGTCCTGTCCCAGCTGAGGGGCTCGGTCGCGCTCGAATCCTGGCCCGAGTGGCGGCGCAACCCGGGCCTGTACCTCTCGGCCGTCTTCGGGTCGCTGTTCAACGCCTTCCAGCAGCGGCTCAAGCCGGAGTCCGAACTGGTCGCCGCCGCGATCTCCCGCCTGGCCGAGGTGCCCGGCGTGCTGGCCGCCTGCCAGGCCAACCTGGACCCCGACCTCGCCGCGCCGCTGCTGGTCACGCGCGGGCTCAACCAGGCCCGTACGGGCCGCAACTTCCTCACCCGCACGCTCCCCGCGATGGTCGGCGACGAGACGCTGCGCGCCCGGCTGGCCGAGGCCGCCGGACCCGCCGCCGACGCGTTCGACGCGCTGGTGTCCTTCCTCGAAGGCTTCCAGTGCGGCGGCACCTGGCGGATGGGGGAGAAGCTCTACTCCACCCTGCTGCGCGAGCGCGAGATGCTCACGTACGGCGCCGCCGAACTGCACCAGAAGGGCAGGGCCGCCTGGGCCGACCTGGACGCCCGGATGCGCCGGGTCGCCCTCGGCATGACCGGCGCCGAGGACTGGCGGGCCGCCATGGAGTCCCTCATGGACGACCACCCGCCGACCCTGGCGGACATGCGGGCCGAGTACGAGGCCGAGACCAGGCGGGCCCGCGAGTTCGTCCGCGAGCGCGGGCTGGTCACCTTCCCCGAGGGGGAGGAGTGCGAGGTCCTGCCCTCGGCCGAGTACGCCCGCCCGGTGCTGTACGTCGCCCACTACCTGGCGCCGCCGCCGCTCAGCAGCTCGCGCACGGGCATCTTCTTCGTCCCCTACACCCCCGACGACTTCACCGAGGAGCAGGTGCGCCAGCGCCTGCGCACCAACGCGCGCGCCCAGATGCCCTCGATCGCCGTGCACGAGGCCTATCCCGGGCATCACTGGCACCTGTCGTACATGGCGGACAATCCGCGTACCGTCCGCAAGGTCTTCAGGACGCCGTACTTCACCGAGGGCTGGGCCCTGTACGTCGAGAAGGTGCTGCACGAGCAGGGCTACTTCGACACCCCCGCCACCGAGCTGGCCCACCTAGACTTCCGCCTCTTCCGCGCCGCCCGGATCATCGTGGACACCGCGCTGCACTGCGAGGACATGTCGATCGAGGAGGCCGAGACGTTCATGGCCACCAAGGCGTCGTTGTCGCCCGGCACCGCCCGGGGCGAGGTGAACCGCTACTGCGCCTGGCCGACGCAGGCGCCGTCGTACCTGACGGGGGCCATCGAGATCGACCGCATCCGGGAGTCGTTCACCGGGTCGCTGCGTGAGTTCCACGACCGGATCGCCGGCTCCGGCGGCCTGCCGCTGGGCCTGGCCGAACAGGCCGCCCTGGCCTGACCGGCCCGCTCGCGCTCCCCGGGCTAGCTCGGGCGGCGCGGGAACGCCGGCGGGTTGGCCGCGCGGTCCACGACGGCGGCGAGCTGCTCGTCGGTCAGGACCGCCGGCCTGCCCACGGCCAGCCCGCGCACGTAGACCTCGCACAGCCACTCCAGCAGGCGGGTGGCCTCGAACGCCTGCTCCATCGTCGCCCCGATGGTCACCCCGCCGTGGTTGGCCATCAGGGCGGCCTGCTTGCCCGCCAGCGCCGCCCGCACGTTGGCGGCCAGCTCGGGCGTGCCGTAGGTGGCGTACTCGGCGACCTTGACCACGCCGCCCAGCAGCAGCGCGTTGTAGTGGACCGGCGGGAGCTCGGTCATCGTCGTGGCCACGACCGTCCCGAACACCGAATGCGTGTGCACGATCGCCTGGGTGCCCGTCGCCTGGTAGACGGCCAGGTGCATGGGGGTCTCCGACGACGGCTGCAGCTCGCCCTCGACCAGGTGCCCCTCCAGGTCCACGATCGGGCACGCCTCCGGCGTCAGCCGGTCGAGCGCCACGCCGGAGGGGGTGACCGCCACCTGGTCGCCCCGGCGCACGCTCAGGTTGCCCGAGGTGCCGATGACCAGGCCCAGCTCGACGGCGCGCCTGCCGTACTCGCACAACTGCTCGCGGAGGCTCATGGGTGGGCACAGTAGTCGGTCGTCCGAAATACTTCCAGCCTTTTCAGAGGCGGTCGAGTGCCTGGAGCATGAGCCGTTCGAGGTCGACGCGGGTGAGCCGGCCCGGGTAGAGGAGCAGGTGCAGGCTGAGGCCGTCGACCAGGGCGAGCAGGTGCTCGGCGAGGTCGTCGAGGCTGCCGTCCGCGCGCACCTCGCCGGCCGCGCGGGCCTGGCCCAGCAGCTCCCGTACGGCGGCGCGCAGCTCGTCGGCCTCGGCCCGCTGGACCTCCGCCAGCCGGTCCGAGGCCAGGCTGCGGCTCCAGAAGCTGACCTCCAGCCGGCTCTCCTGGGTGCGCTCGGCGTCCAGCGGCAGGTTGTCCAGCAGCAGCTCGCGCAGGGCGGCCAGGCCCGTGACGCCCTCGACCTTACGCGTCAGCCGCTCCCTGATGCGCTGGTGCGACTGGCTCAGCGCCGAGAGCAGGATCTCGTCCTTGTCGGCGAAGTAGTGCGCGAGCACGCCGTTGGAGTAGCCGGCCTCCTTGGCGATGGCCCTGGTGGTGGCGGCGTCGATGCCGTCCCTGACGATCACCCTGCGGGCCGCCGACAGGACCTCGGCCCTGCGCTCATCGTGATCGACGATCTTCGGCATCGGGATCCCCCTCTTCTCGCGGCGACTCCCACCATATTGACTTTTTATTCGGACGTCTGTCTATTTTAGTCCATGACCGTCGCCACGGTCGGCGTGCACATCGTCGACATCCTCGCCAGGCCCGTCGAGCACATCCCCGAGGGCCAGGACACCGTACTCGTCGAGCAGATCCGCCTCACCGCCGCCGGCGCCGCCGCCGGAACGGCCGTGGACCTGGTCAAACTCGGCAACGACGTGATCACCATGGGCGCGATCGGGGACGACGAGCTCGGCGACTTCCTGGTGGCCGTCCTCACCAAACGCGGTGTGGACGCCTCCCGCCTGGTCCGCAGGGCCGGCGAGCAGACCGCCGCCTCGATCCTGCCCATCCGCCCCGACGGCGGCCGGCCCAGCTTCCACGTGCCCGGCGCCAACCTCGGCGTCACCCTCGCCGACCTGGACCCCGACGTGCTGCGCCGCGCCAGGGCGATCCACCTGGGCGGCATGGACGTCACCTTCGGCCTGGGCGACCCCGCCTTCTTCGCCCTCCTCGACGAGGTGCGCGCGACCGGCGCGATCGTCACGATGGACCTGCTGTCGGAGCTGCCCGACCTGCTGGCGATGGCCCGCGCGTTCCTGCCCCACGTGGACTACGTGCTGCCCAACGAGTCGCAGGCGCTGCTCATGACCGGCGACCCCGACGTGGCCACCGCCGCCGCGACCCTGCTCGCCGACGGCCCCAAGGGCGTGCTCGTCACCCTCGGCGCGGCCGGCAGCCTCGTGCTGACCTCCGGCGGCGGGCCCGAGCGGGTGCCGGCGCTGGAGACGGAGGTCGCCGACACGACCGGGTGCGGCGACGCGTACTGCGCCGGCTTCCTGACCGGCCTGCTGCACGGCCGCGACGTCGTCGAGGCCGCCCGCTGGGGCACCGCCGCGGCGGCCCGCGTGGCCACCGGGCTCGGCTCCGACGCCGGCCTCACCGACCTCGAATCCACCCTGAGGACTCTCGCATGACTGACGCCGAACTCCGCGAGCGCGCGCTGAAGGTCGTCCCCGGCGGCATGTACGGGCACCTCAACGCGGCCATCTTCGCCCCCGGCTACCCCCAGTTCTTCCAGCGCGGCGAGGGCTGCCGCCAGTGGGACGTGGACGGACGCGAGTACATCGACCTCATGTGCAGCTGGGGACCGGTCGTGCTCGGGCACCGGCACCCGCGCGTGGAGGAGGCCGCCGCGCGCCAGCTCGCGCTCGGCGACTGCCTCAACGGTCCAGGGCCGATCATGGTGGAGCTGGCCGAGCTGCTGGTCGACACCGTGCCGAGCGCCGACTGGGCGATGTTCTCCAAGAACGGCACCGACGCCACCACCCAGGCGCTCATGGTCGCCCGCGCCGCCACCGGGCGCACGAAGGTGCTGATGGCGCACGGCGCGTACCACGGCGCCGACCCCTGGTGCACGCCCTCGACCGCCGGCACCACCCCGAACGAGCGCGCCGACCTGGTCGAGTTCACCTACAACTCGCTGGAGTCCCTGGAGGCCGCCGCCGCCACCGTCGAGGGCGACGTCGCGGCGATCATCTGCACCCCCTTCAAGCACGACTCCTTCGAGGACCAGGAGCTGGTCGAACCCGCCTTCGCGCGCGGCGCCCGCGCCCTGGCCGACCGCATCGGGGCGGCCCTGGTGATCGACGACGTGCGGGCGGGGTTCCGGATCGACCTGCGGGGGTCGTGGGAGCCGTACGGGGTGCGTCCCGACCTGACCGCCTGGTCCAAGGCCATGGCCAACGGCTACCCGATCGCCGCCGTCACCGGCACCGACGCCCTGCGCGGCGCCGCCCAGACCCTCTACACGACCGGCTCCTTCTGGTTCTCGGCCGTGGCGATGGCCGCCGCCAAGGCCACCATCGAGACCCTGCGCGACACGGACGGCATCGCCGCCATGGAACGCGCCGGCACCCAGCTCAGGGAGGGCCTGTACGCCCAGGCCAAGTCCCACGGCTTCGTCGTGAACCAGACCGGCCCGGTGACCATCCCGTGGCTCAGCTTCGACGGCGACGCCGACCTGTCCACGGCCCTGTACTGGAGCGACGCCTGCCTGCGGCACGGGGTGTACCTGCACCCGTGGCACAACTGGTTCATGTCGGCGGCCCTGACGGAGCAGGACGTGGCCCGCGCCCTGGAAGCCACCGACCAAGCCTTCACCGAAACCCGCACCCACTTCGGCTGACCCTCACCCGAACGGCCCACCCGTTTGCCCGGTCACCGGGTGGGCCTGCGGAACCCCACCCCGGACGGCGCCTTCGCCGCCCTTGGGCCCACCCGTTGCCCGGTTACCGGCTGGGCGTGCCGGACCCCGCCCGGACCCTGAACGGCACCTATGACGGGCTTGACCCACCCTGTTGTCCGGGTATCGGGATGGGCGTGTGAGGACCCCGCCGCGAACGGCGCTTTCGGCTCCCATGGTGGGTCACCAGAGGTGAGCCTTGGGAGTCCCGCTGCGAACGGCTCTCTGGCCTCTCAGGCGCTCCCGTGGCGCCCCTTCGGCCGCGTGCTTCCCCACCCCCGGTAGCGTCGCATCCGGCTCGCAGCCCCGCGACGAGCGCTCCTCTATCGAGGATGGTCACACTACGCGCTCGCCGTGTGACAATAAGTGTCATGCCGTCCCCCCGACATGACGCTCTCAGACAGATGTTCGCCGACCGGCCTCAAGTGGCGGTGGAGATCCTGCGTGACCTGATGGGCGTCGACCTGCCCTCCACGTCGCTGGTCCGGCAGGAGGACCGCCTGTTCAACACCCGGCCTTCCGACGACATCGAGCCGGACCTCGGCATCGTGCTCGGCCCGCCGCAGAGCCCCGCGCACGCCATCATCGTGGAGATCCAGCAGGACAAGTCCAAAGACCCCCGGCAACTGGCCCGTTACGCCGCCGCGCAGTGGCTGATGCTGCGCTGCGACGTGACAGTCCTGGTCGTCTGTCCGGACCGGGGAGCCGCCGCCTACTACTCCCGGCCGATCGACACCGGGCTTACCGGCTACCGCCTCCAGGCGTACGTGCTGGGCCCGGACGACGTACCGGCGATCACCGACCCGCAAGAGGCCGCCGCTCACCTCGAACTCGCGGTCATGTCCGTCATGATCCACGGGCGTGAGCGGAAGGTCATCGAGGCGTTCGCGACGGCGCTGGCGGAAACCGTCGGCGATCACGCTGCGAAGTACAGTGAATACGCGTGCAGTATGTCCGCACCCGAGGTCAAATTCATCTTGGAGGAGATCATGGCGTCCACCGACTGGCCGGGCCACAGCCGCTTCGCCCACCAACACTTCGGCAGGGGCCACGCAGTGGGCCACGCACAGGGCAGCCACGAGACCGCACGGAGAATCGTGCTGTATCTGCTGGACGCGCGTGGCATCGATGTCCCCCAGGACGTTCGCGCGCGCGTCGACGCCTGTACCGACGTCGACCTGCTCATGCACTGGACCGTTCGCGCGAGCAGTGTTCAGTCCGCCCGCGACCTGTTCGACGATTCGGACGGCTGACGCACTTGGCGCCGGGCACTCAGGTGCACCCGGTCCAGGTTCTGATCGTCCTGTCTGCTGGTTCAGCAGCAGATCTTGACTGTGCTCGGGATGACGGGGTGCCGGAGCGTGGCGACGTGCCGGACACCCGGAGGCCGGCTGAGGGCACATGATCAGTCTCGGTGCGACCCCGTTCACGACAATCGGCGTTCGAGAGGAGACCATGACGTCCATCAACTGGCCGGTGTACCGCCCTTCCGTTCGCGAGGCGTACAAGCAGCGCCGCACGGTGGCTGACTGGGCGCCCGAATGGATGCTCGGCTTGCTGGCGTTCATGGCGGGCTACAAGGAGGGCTACGGAGAGAACTACAAGGAGGAATACGAGGATCACGCTCGGCTGGCTGGCATGAAATGTGTGCTCAAGTGCTTGCTGACCGAGCGTGGGATCGAGGTGCCGGACGACGTCCGTGAGCGGATCGATGCCTGCACCGAGGTCGACCACCTCGTGGCCTGGACCGTCCGCGCGAACGCCGGACGATCTCTCCAGCAGGTCTTCTCCTGACGGCCGGGATCACGGCCGGGCGACGGGCGGCGGCGTGATCCTGTAGAGCCCGTCGCCGGAGCCGGAGGCCGGGACGGCCAGGACGAGGGCGGTCGCCGGGAACAGCGGGGACGGCAGCCCGTCGTACGGGAACCACTGCCATGAACGGAAGACGTGCGGCTCGGTCACCGCCGGAGCGTCGGCGCCCCGGAGCATGGCGACCGCCGCCGTCACCCGTACGGCTCCCTCAGGGTGGTCCAGGGCCACGCCGGTGACGACCGGCGGTCCGGCGTCGCGGATGCCGGTCTCCTCGGCCAGTTCGCGGACGGCCGCCGCCTCGAAGGTCTCGCCGGGCTCCACCGCCCCGCCGGGCAGGCACCACGACAGGGGCTCGCCCGCCTTCACCCGCTCGCCGAGCAGCACGCGCCCGTCCGGGTCCGTGAGCAGCACGCCGACGCCTACGATGCGATTCACCGTCAAAACCGACTCCTCCCGCCAAGAGCTGTAATGCTGCCAAAAATCCGGACATGGGGTGAGTGTTGTTGATGCTCACGTAAGGAGACCGGATGGGAGCCGATCCCGAGAGCCGGTTCGAGGAGATCTATGCATTCTCCTACAGACCCCTGCTCGGCTACGCGCTGCGCCGCTGCCCCGACCCCGACGACGCGGCCGACGTGGTGGCCGAGACGTTCATGATCGCGTGGCGGCGCATCGAGGAGGTGCCGAGCGGGGAGGAGGCCCGGCTCTGGCTGTACGGCGTGGCCAGGAAGGTGCTGGCCAACCACCGGCGCGGTGAGCGCCGCCACGAGCGGCGCACCGAGGCGTTACGGGCGGAACTGGCCGCCGCGCCCGTGGTCGCCGGGCCGTCCGTCGAGGACCTGTCGCCGCTGGCCCGGGCGTTCAAGACGCTCTCCGACGACGACCGGGAGCTGCTCGCCCTGGTCGCCTGGGAGAAGCTGGACACGGGCCAGATCGCCACCGCCCTCGGCATCACCCGCAACGCCGTACGGGTCCGCCTGTACCGGGCCCGCCGGCGCTTCGCCCGCCGCCTGACCGAGGCCGGGGTCGAGCGCACACAGGCCGTCGCCCTCGAAGGGAGCCCGTTGTGAACATCCCAGATCCCGCGAGCGGGCACGACAAGGAGTCCGTTGTGAACATCGCCGATCTCGCCCGGGTGCGCGACGAGGAGCTGGCGGGCGTGCCCGCCGGGCAGGCGTCCGGCGCGGGGGCGCGGGCGCTCATGAAGTCGATCACCTTCGAGCCGATCACCTCCGAGCCGATCATTGCCGGGGAGCGCGAGCTCGTCGCGCGCCCGCGCCGCAGGGCGCCGCGCAAGATGTTCCTGCTGGGGGCGGTGGCGGCCGGGCTGGCCGCCGTGCTCGCCGTCACGCTGCCGATCTTCGGCCCGGTCACCGAGTACGCCAACGCCGCCGTCACCGTCAAGACCGGCGACGACTACATCGACGTCGTCATCACCGACCCCGAGGCGGAGGCGGCGGCCTACACCGAGGCGTTCAGGGCCGTCGGCCTGGACGCCACGGTGAAGAAGATCCCGGTCGCGCCCGAGTACGCGGGCATGCTGTTCGGCCCCGCCACCCCCGGGAACTTCCCGCCGGGGACCGGCGTGACCGTTCGCGGCGTCGAGAACTGCGCGTCGGTGTGGTGCGGCACGATCTCCATGCCGACCGGGTACAAGGGCAAGGTCGTCATCGGGATCGGCCGCCCGGCCGAGCCCGGCGAGCGGTATGCCGCGATGGCGCCGAGCACGGTGGGTGTGGCCGCCGACGGCGTGGCCGGCGTCAAGCTCGTGGGCAAGCCCGTCTCGCACGCCAGGGCCGAGCTGTCGCGCCGCGGCCTCAAGATCGAGTACGTGGTGATGTGGCAGAACCCCGACGGCAGCGGCAGCGGTTACGACGTGGCCGCGGAGCACGTCAAGGACGACTGGATCGTCGACAGCGTGATGAAGGTCGCCTCGGACACGGTCAGGGTGGACGCCGTGGCCTCCGCCGACGTCCCCAAGGACTCCCTTCCGCGGGCCGACCGGCCACAGGAGGGCTGGACCGGTCCCTGAGTCCGTGAACCCCGGCACCGGTCCCGCGGGCGCCTATGCGCCTTCGGGGGGTGCCGGGGTTCCCCGGTCCGCCCGGGCCGAGGATTCCGTGGCGGCCCAGGTGAAAATGCCCTTCGTCATCAATGACTGTTCGCCGGCCGCCCGGGCGGCGAAAACCTGGGCCCTGACCCGGTGTACTCCCGAGTCGTCAGGAGCGGCGAGCGCGGCCATTTCCGCGAGATGTCCGGCGAGCCGCTCGTCGCCCTCGGAAAGGGCTTTGAGCGCCGCGTCGGCGAGCGCGTGCGGCCCGCCCGCGAGTTCCGCCACGGATTTGGCCAGCACCGCCTCGGCGGCCGGTTTGAGATTGGCCGGATTGCCGTCGTACCAGCCGCCGTAAAGGCGCCAGAGATTCCGTACGACGAATTCCGGCTCGTCATAGCGGGCCCGCAGATAGGGCCGGTCGGAATGGCGCTCGGAAGGTTTCACCGAATGCACGATCTCGTCGAGCCGGGCGCCCGCGTTGAGCAGGTCGAGCGTCTGCGTGATGATCGACTCCAGCCATTCGGCCGTCTCCAGCAGCGCCTGCCGCACGCGGTCGGCGCCGAAGACCGGCGCGCCGTGGCTGGGCAGCATGATCTCGGCGTCGAGGGCCGCCATCCGGCGCAGCGCGTGCACCCACTCGCGCGGGTAACGCTGCACCTTCTGGGGGTTGCCGCAGTTGGGCGTCACCCAGATGAACAGGTCGCCGGGCAGCAGCAGCCGGTGCTCGCGCACGTAGCCGACGGTGGCGTCGTCGGTCTCGCCCTTGGCGTGCAGCAGGTCGAAGGTCAGCCCGCCGCGCCGTACGGTCAGCGCGTCGGTGTAGGTGACGTCGGGCCGCCGGTAGTCGGCGGGCCAGCGCAGGCGGGTGTTCTGGAACTGCCGCTGGTTGATCACCGTGTTGTAACCATTTGTCAGCAGGTAGCGGTCGAACCGATCGATCACCGCCTGATGGGCGTAAACCGTGGCCCGAGGGCCCGACTCCTCGAACGGTCCCGTGCCGAAGACGTGGTCGATGTGCCCGTGCGAGTAGAACGCGGTGGTCAGCGGCGCCCGGGACCAGCGGCGGACGTCCTCGTGCAGGCGTCCGGCGGCCCACGGCCCGCCGGTGTCGAAGAGCAGCAGCTCGCCCTCGGTCTCGAAGGCGATGGCGTTGCCGAACCCGGCCCACCAGCCCACGCCTTCCGTCACGGTCTGGACGCCCTTGCCCTCCATGCCGGTGTCCACGATGCTGTCGTCAGACTCGCCGCGCCACACCCGGTCCGCGTACTCGATAATCATGTGACCCACCCTGCTTCTAGAACGTCGTTCTAGGCAAGGGATCACGGCAAGGTCACGTCTCGATTGCGCCCCCTTGACGCGTGTCGGCGGGCGTTCGTACGTTCGGGCAAACGTTTAGGAAACTTTCCTAACTGAATCCTCTTCGGGAGCCCCCATGACCCACCCGGGCGAGATCACTCGGCGTCAGCTGCTCCGCCGCATCGGCCTGACCGCGCTCGTGGCCGGGCCCGGCGCGAGCCTGCTGAGCGCCTGCGCGACCAGCGGCGGTGGCGGCGACCAGCCCTCGGCGGCGCCCGCCACGTCGATCGCGGCGTCGGCGGACCCCAAGAACCCCTTCGGCGTCGACGTCAAGAAGCCGCTCGAAGTGGTCATCTTCAGCGGCGGCTACGGCGACTCCTACGCCAAGGACCTGCACGAAGAGCTGTACAAGAAGGCCCACGCCGGCGTCACGGTCAAGCACACCGCCACCCAGCAGATCGGCACCCAGCTCCGGCCGCGCATCGTCGGCAACGACATGCCCGACGTGATCAACAACTCCGGCCCCGAGGCGCTCGACCTGGCCGCGCTGGCCGCCGAGGGCCACCTGGCCGACCTGACCCCGCTCTACGACGCGCCCTCCTTCGACGACCCGTCCAAGAAGGTCCGCGACACGATCACGCCCCTCGTGCTGCAGAACGGCAAGCTCGACGGCAAGGACCTGGTGCTCAACTACACCGTCTCCCACCGGGCGCTGTGGTACAACGCCAAGCTGTTCGCCGCCAAGGGCTGGAGCGTGCCGAAGACCTGGGCCGAGTTCACCGCGCTCGGCGAGACGGCCAAGAAGGAAGGCGTCGTGCTCTTCGCCTATCCCGGCAAGAAGGGCCCGTACTACCAGCTCTGGAACGTCCTCTACACGGCCGCCAAGATCGGCGGCAACCAGGTCATCATCGACATCGACAACCTCGTCGACAACGCCTGGAAGAGCGAGGCGGTCAAGCAGGCGGTCACCGCCTGGCTGGACGTCCAGCAGAAGTACGGCGACAAGGCGTACCTGGGCCTCGACCACACCCAGACCCAGGTCAAGCAGCTGCAGAACAAGGTGCTGTTCTACCCGTGCGGCTCCTGGCTGGAGAACGAGATGACCAAGGACATCCCGCTCGACTTCGAGTACGCCCTGGCCCCCATCCCCGACGTCACCGCCTCCGACAAGATGCCCTACGGCGCGATCCAGGTCGGCGTGGGCGAGAACTTCGTCGTCGCGGCGAAGGGCAAGAACCCGCAGGGCGGCCTGGAGTACCTGCGGATCATGTTGTCGAAGGAGGGCGCGGCGGGCTTCACCAAGAAGACCAACAACCTCACGGTGGTGACCGGCGCCGCCGACAGCTCCGAGTTCCCGCCCGGCCTGGTCAGCGCAGCCAAGGCGCAGGAGGCGGCCGGCGAGAACATCATCACCGACGCCCGGTTCGAGGGCTGGTACAAGGAGCTGTTCGACTACGGCTGGGAGCAGACCAACGTCCTGATGTCCGGCCGCATCACCCCCGACGAGTTCTGCGAGCGCATGCAGAAGAAGGCCGACGACGTCAAGAAGGACGACTCCGTCACCAAGCAGACGCGGAGCGCCTGAGCACATGGAGCGGTTGCGCAAGTACGGATTCGTCATCGGGTTCCTGGCCGTCCCGGTCACGCTTTACACGGTCTTCGTGATCAGCCCATATGTGCAGGCTTTCCAGCTCTCGCTGACGAGCTGGAACGGCGTCAGCTCGGTCGTCCGATACGTGGGGCTGGACAATTTCGGCCGGTTGTTCGAGGACGACAATTTCTGGCAGGCCCTGCGCAATCACGGAATTCTCCTGCTGGTGCTGCCGCTCCTGACGATCGTCATCGCATTGTTCCTGTCGTTCCTGCTGAATCTCGGCGGCGGCACCCGCGGCGCGGGAATGCGCGGGGTGTGGGGGTCGAATTTCTACCGGGTGGTGTTCTTCTTCCCCCAGGTTCTCGCCGTGGCCGTGGTCGGCGTGCTGTTCCAGGCCATCTACCGTCCCGACGAGGACGGCGTGATCAACGGCACGCTGGCCAGGCTCGGGCTGTCCGAGCCGATCGGCTGGCTCACCGAGCCGGGCCTCGCGCTCTGGTCGATCATCGCGGTGATGGTCTGGCAGGCGGTCGGCTTCTACGTGGTGCTGTTCTCCGCGGGCATGGCCGCCATCCCCAAGGACTACTTCGAGGCCGCCTCGATCGACGGGGCCGGCCGGGTGCGGCTGTTCTTCTCCATCACGCTGCCGCTGCTGCGCGACACCCTCCAGGTCGGCTGGATCTACCTGGGGATCGCCGCCTTCGACGGCTTCGCGCTGATCCAGGTGCTGGCGGGCGACCGGGGCGAGCCCGACGGGGCCACCACCATCCTGCCCATCACCATCTACAAGACCGCCTTCGACTACCACAAGGTCGGCTACGCCTCGGCGATGGGCGTGGTGCTGTTCTTCCTGACCGTGACGTTCGCCGTGCTGACGCTCCGCACGACCAGGCGTGAAAGGGTTGAGCTCTGATGGCTTCGCGTGGAGCGGGCAGGCCGCGGCCCGGCGTGCTGAGCGGGCTCTCCCATGTCGCCCTGGCCGTCTGGGCCCTGCTGATCATCCTGCCGCTGTTGTGGACGTTCCTGGCCTCGTTCAAGAGCAACACCGAGATCTTCGGCGACCCGCTCCAGCTCCCCGGGGCGCTGCGGCTGGACGCCTGGGGCCGGGCCTGGGACAAGGCGCACGTCGGGCAGTACATGCTCAACACGGTCATCGTCGTGTTCTTCGGCACGGCGGGCACGATGTTGTTCGGCTCGATGGCGGCGTACGTGCTGGCCCGCTACAAGTTCCTCGGCGGCAAGCTGATCTACTACTACTTCGTCGCCGGGCTCGCCTTCCCCATCTTCCTGGCGCTCGGGCCGCTGTTCTTCGTCGTCAAGCAGTTCGGGCTGCTCGACTCGCACATCGGCCTGATCATCGTCTACATCGCGTACTCGCTGCCCTTCACGATCTTCTTCCTGGCCGCGTTCTTCCGCACCCTGCCCGAGGCGGTCGCCGAGGCGGCGCTGATCGACGGCGCCTCGCACACCAGGACGTTCTTCCAGATCATGGTGCCGATGGCCAAGCCCGGCCTGGTCAGCATCACGATCTTCAACGTGCTGGGGCAATGGAACCAGTACCTGCTGCCCCTGGCGCTCATGGGCGGCGCGCCGGACAAGTGGCCGCTCACGCTCGGCATCGCCAGGATCTCCACCAGGGCCGGCTACGAGGCGGACTGGCCGGGCCTGTTCGCCGCGCTCAGCATGACGATCCTGCCGGTGATGGTGGTCTACATCATCTTCCAGCGGCAGATCCAGTCCGGGCTCAGCTCGGGGGCGCTGAAGTGAGTTTCGCCGAACACGGCGTGTAGCCGTACGGCTACTCATTAGAGTGGGGGACCTTCCGCCAGACACCCGGGGGGTCCCTCATGCGCGTGCCCGCACTTCTGCTCGTCCTGTTCACGGCCGCCGCCTGCGCCGGGCCGCCGGCGCCGCTCCAGGAGGTCACCAAGCCGAGCCCGCCGGGCGTGCCGGAGCTGAGCGGCGGCGGTGAGTTCACCTCCGGCGACACCGCGGCGATCGCCTACGACCGCCGCCTGGCCCCGGAGGGCGCGCAGGCCAGCCTCACGGCCGAGTCCACCGGCGGCGAGACCCGCACCTCGCTGGTCGTGGAGGGCTTCCTGCCCCGCCACCACTACGGCGCCCACCTGCACACCGCGCCCTGCGGCGCCGACCCCGACGCCGCGGGCGGCCATTACCAGCACAACCCCGGCCACGCCGACCCGGCCAGCGAGATCTGGCTCGACGTCACCACCGACGGGTCGGGCGCGGGCCGTTCGACGGCCCGCCATCCCTGGAGTCTCGACCCCGCCGCCCTGCCGAAGTCGCTGGTCATCCACGCCAAGGCCACGAAGAAGAGCGGCGCCCACGCGGGCGAGGCGGGCCCTCGGGTGGCCTGCCTGACGCTGCACTAGCCGAAAGGCGTGCATAATTACACAATTACATATTGTGGAGGTCCCGCGTTGACTAGCCGCCAGTGGCAGCCGCCCCGTTTACGGTTGTTCGAGCAGGTGCACCGCCGGGCCACCTGGCTGGAGCTACTCTACGACCTCGTCTTCGTCGTCGCGGTCGCCGAGCTGGCCGACGTGCTCGCCGGCGGGGCCGACGCCGGTCGCGTCCTCACCTTCGTCGGCCTGTTCGTGCCGGTCTGGTGGTCCTGGGCGGGTTACGTCTTCTACGCCAACCGCTTCGACACCGACGACGTCAGCCACCGCCTGCTCGCGCTGCCGCAGATCCTCGCGGTGGCCACGATGGCGGCCAGCGTCAGCGACATCGAGCAACGTTCGGCCCTGTTCGCGATCTCCTACGCCGCGGCCCGGATCCTGCTGGTCGTCGCCTACCTCAGAGCCGGCCGGCACGTCCCCGAGGCCAGGCCGCTCACCGTGCGGTACGCGGCCGGGTTCAGCGTCGCCGCGGTCATCTGGGTGGCCTCCCTCGCCGTCGATCCGCCGCAGCGGTACGCCTTGTGGGCCGTGGCGCTGGTGATCGACCTGGCCACCCCGCTGCTCAGCCGCGGCCACCAGAGCCGGCTCCCGCCGCAGAGCGAGCACCTGCCGGAGCGGTTCGGGCTGTTCGTCGTGATCGTGCTCGGCGAGGTGGTCGCCGCCGTGGTCACCGGGCTCAAGGGGCACGAGGTCACCCCGTCCGTGCTGCTGGTCGCGCTGGCCGGGGTGGCCATCGCGATGGCCTTCTGGTGGCTGTACTTCGACCACGTCGACGAGTCCGTCGTGCTGCGCACCAAGCTGGCCGGGCAGGTGTGGGTGTACTCGCACCTGCCGCTGTCGATGGGCCTGGTGGCGTTCGGCATCGGGATCGAGCACGCGATCATGCACCCGTCGGGGGCGAGCTGGGCCGTCGGGGTGCCGGCCGCCGTGGTCTTCGCCGTGCTCGGCCTTCAGCACCTGTGCTCGGCCGACCGCCGGGCGGGTGCCGTCCGGCTGGCCGCCGCCGTGCTCGCCCTCGCCTCCTCGGCGCTGCCCGTCGCGGCGGCGCTCCCGCTCCTGCTGTTGTACGGCGCCGCGCAGGTGGGCTACGACCTGCTGCGCCCCTCCCCGGAAGGCACACCGTGACCCAGGAAGTGACCCAGGAAGTGTTCGACCGCCAGCTCGCCGCCATCGCCGACGGCGACCTGGCGGCGCTGCTCGCCCAGTACCACGACGAGGCGGTGGTCGTCCGGTTCGACCGGGCGGCCAGGGGCGCCGCGGAGATCCGCGAGTTGTTCACCGGCTACCTGGCGGCCGGGCCGCGGGTGGAGGAGATCACGTCGCTGCGCGTCGAGGACGACGTGATCTTCTACAACGCGGTCATGACCGTGGGCGGGAACCGGGTCACCACGTTCGGGACGCTGGTCGTCAGGGACGGCAGGATCTGGCGTCAGACCGCCGCCGCCCTGCCGCTCACCTGATCGCCGCCGCCATCGGCTGCCAGGGCGCGGCGTCGAAGATCAGCATGATGGTCCGGATCCGCCCGTCGGGGCCGAGCTTGAAGTGCTCGGCCGTGCGCTGCGTGCCGGCCGGCGTGGCGGTGTGCAGGTCGTAGACGAGGGTCGCCTCCGACTCGCCGTACAGCTCGCTGATCAGGTCGACCCCGGTCACCACGCTCACCAGGGCCTCGATGCCGGCCAGGTGACCGGCGGCGTCGGAGGAGGAGACGAACGGGCTCCTGAACGAGAAGCCCTCGCCGATCAACGCCGCCGCGGCCGGCACGTCGCCGCGGAGCCTGGCCTCGTGGTAGGCCCTGACCACCTCACGGGTGCCCGTCATCGCCCCTCCAGGTGTGCCGCGAGCCGCTGCTCGTTGTCGGCCAGCCGCAGGCACAGGTGCCGCAGCGCGGTCAGGTCCGCGGCCGAGAAGCCCTGGAACATCGCCCGCATCGCCAGCTGCGACGGCGTGCGGAACGCCTCGATCCACGCCCGGCCCTCGTCGGTGATCACGGCCAGCACCGAGCGCCGGTCGCGGCTGTCCTGGACCCGCCGCGCCAGGCCGTCGCGCTCCAGGGTGTCCACCAGGCCGGTCACGTTGCGCGAGCTGACCCCGGCGGCCTGGGCCAGGTCGCCGATGCTGATGCCGGCGCCGGCGCCCGCCGCGCCGAGGCGCAGCAGGACGTCCATCGCGCCCGAGCTGAGCCCGCGGCCCTCGCTGCCGTGTGCGCGCATGCGCTCGACCGCCTGGTACGCCGTCCGCACGGCGGCGGCCGCCTCGAAGGCCGCGGTGTCGCCGCCGCCGGCGAACTCGCTCATGGCCGCCCTGGCCCGTGGGTCGAAGAGGGAGCCGTCCGGCTCCTGGTCAAATTTATGTACGTCCTTCACAATGAATGTCTACCAGAAAAAGCGAAGGCCCGTGCGGAACGCACGGGCCTTCGCGGCAGGACGGTCAGGAGTGGGCGTGCTCGGCCGGGATCGTGCCGAGGCGGCCCGCCTGGAAGTCCTCGAACGCCTGGACCAGCTCGGCGCGGGTGTTCATGACGAACGGGCCGTGGTGGGCCACCGGCTCACCGATCGGCTCGCCGCCCAGCACGAGCACGTCGAGGGTGTCCTTGGCCTCGATCGTGATGGTCTCGCCCAGGGTGGTCAGGCCCGGCCGGTTGCCGAAGCCGTCGAAGACCGCGAGCTGCCCGCTGTTCAGCGGACGCCGCTCGGCTCCGACCGTGCCGCGGCCGGAGAGGGCGTACACCAGGGCGTTGTAGTCCTTGCGCCAGGGCAGGGTCAGCCGCGCGCCCGGGGTGATGGTGGCGTGCAGCAGCGTGATCGGCGTCTGCGTGCTGCCCGGACCGGTGTTCCCGGCCAGCTCGCCGGCGATCAGCCGGACCAGCGCGCCGCCGTCGTGGCTGCTCAGCAGCGCGACGCTGGACCGCCCGATGTCCTGGTACTTCGGCGCGATCATCTTCTTGGCGCCCGGCAGGTTGACCCAGAGCTGGATGCCGTGGAACAGCCCGCCCTTCTGCACGAGCCACTCCGGCGGCGCCTCCTTGTGCAGGATGCCGGAGGCGGCCGTCATCCACTGGGTGTCGCCGTTGCTGATCGTGCCGCCGCCGCCGTTGGAGTCGAGGTGCTCCATGACGCCGTCGATCATGTACGTGACGGTCTCGAAGCCGCGGTGCGGATGCCAGGGCGTGCCCTTGGGCTCGCCGGCGGCGTAGTCGATCTCGCCCATCTGGTCCATCATCACGAACGGGTCGAGGTATTCGAGCTTGATCGCCGCCAGGGCGCGGCGCACGGGGAAGCCCTCGCCCTCGAACCCGCTGGGCGCGGTCTCGACGGCGAGCACCTTCCGCTCGGGGACCCCCGCCACGGGCGCGGGCACGCGGGGGAGGGTGAGCGGGTTCTCAACGGTTACGGCGGGCATGTCGCGCTCCTTCCAGCGGGATCTGCCCCATGCAACCAAGTTGAGATTTCAACTATTCCGTCGCGTCACGGGATGCGGGACATCATCCGTTCCATGCCGTTGATCCAATTGTCGCGCAGCGCCTGGACGGCCTTGGCCGGCTCGTCGGCCAGCAGGAACTCGGCGATGCGGCGGTGCTCGGCGGCCTCGCGCTCCAGGGGCGCGTCGTCGCCGGCGATCAGGTGCGCGTAGCGGCGCATGCCGGCCTTGACGCTGGTGATGAGGTCGAGCAGGCGCTCGTTGCGGCAGCCGCTCAGCAGCAGGTCGTGCCACTCGTCGTCGTGGCGCTCGATGACCTGCTGCTCGGCCACGTTGTCGGGGAAGTCCTGGGCCAGCTTGAGCAGGTCGGGGGCGATCGAGCGCAGGTGGGCCGGGTCGGAGCAGTCGAGGGCCAGCGACTCCAGGGCGGCCACGATCTCGCACAGCTCGCGGAACTCGCGCCGGCTCACCGGGGCGAACCGGAAACCGCGCCCCTGGTTGCTCTCCAGCACGCCCTCGCCCGCCAGCGTGATCAGCGCCTCGCGCAGGGGGGTGCGGCTGACGCCCAGGTCGGCGGCGAGGGAGGCCTCGTTGATGTCGGTGCCGGCGGCGAAGTCGCCCCGGTCGAGCCGGCTCAGCAGCTCTTCCCTGATCTGCTCGCGCAACGGTCGCCGCTCGATCGGCATGGGGGACTCCCTCTCGTTCAGGACAACCGAATCTTAACCCTTGACGTGATGCAAAATACTGCACTATGAATTCGGCATACAAAATATTACATTGCATGATCGAGGAGTTCGAGTGGGGCTGACCCGGATACCGGGGCTGCTGTTCGGCGGAGACTACAACCCCGAGCAGTGGCCGGAGGAGGTGTGGGCCGAGGACGCGCGGCTCATGGCCGAGGCCGGGGTCAACATGGCGACCGTCGCGGTGTTCTCCTGGTCGCGCCTGGAGCCCGAGCGCGGGGTCTACGACTTCGGGTGGCTCGACCGGGTCATCGACCTGCTGCACGAGCACGGCATCGCCGCCGACCTGGCCACCGCCACCGCGACGCCGCCGCCGTGGCTGGTGCGCGAGCACCCCGAGATGCTGCCGGTCAACGCCGACGGCGTGCGGCTGGAGTTCGGCTCCCGGCAGGGCTACTGCCCGAGCTCGCCGGTCTACCGCGAGCACGCCGTACGGATGGCCACCGCGATGGCCGAGCGCTACGGCGACCACCCGGCGCTGGCCATGTGGCACATCGGCAACGAGTACGCCGACCACACGCTGGAGTGCTTCTGCCCCGAGTCCGCCGCCCACTTCCGCCGCTGGCTGGAAGAGCGGTACGCGACCGTCGGCGGCCTCAACGCCGCCTGGGGCACCTCCTGCTGGGGTCAGCACTACACGTCCTTCGGCCAGGTCGAGCCGCCCAGGACGGCCCCGGGCCCGGTCAACCCCGCCCAGCTGCTCGACTGGCGGCGCTTCTGCAGCGACGCCCTCCTGGAGCTGTTCCTGGCCGAGAAGGCGGCGCTGCGCGCGATCACGCCGGACGTCCCGGTCACCACGAACTTCATGAGCATCCTGCACGGCCTCGACTACTGGAAGTGGGCCGCGGCCGAGGACCTGGTGAGCGACGACGCCTACCCCGACCCGGCCGACCCGACCTCGCACGTGCAGGTGGCGCTCAGCTACGACCTCATGCGCTCGCTGCGGCAGGGGCCCTGGCTGCTGCTGGAGTCCGCGCCGTCCGCGGTGTCCTGGCGCGAGGTGAACGTCCCCAAGCCGCCCGGCATGATGCGCCTGCACAGCCTCCAGGCGCTCGCCCACGGCTCCGACGGCGTGATGTTCTTCCAGTGGCGGCAGGCCAAGTACGGCCCCGAGAAGTTCCACTCGGCGATGCTGCCGCACGGCGGGACGCGTACCCGTGGCTGGCGGGACACCCTGGCGCTCGGCGCCGACCTGCGGCGGTTGTCGGAGGTCGCGGGCAGTGACGCCCGCGCCCAGGTCGCGCTCGTGCTCGACTGGCCGAGCTGGTGGGCCCTGGAGGCCCCCGAGTCCATGCCGTCCAACCGGCTCAGGCTCAAGGAGCTGCTGCTCGCCTGGTACGCCCCGCTGCACGCCAGGGGCATCGCGGTCGACCTGGTGCCGCCCGGCCGGGACCTGTCGCCGTACGAGCTGGTCATCGCCCCGAACCTGTACATGTGCACCGCCGAGCAGGCCAAGGCGCTGGAGGCGTACCAGGGCAGGCTCGTCGTGGGCCCGTTCAGCGGCGTCGTGGACGAGAGCGACCAGGTGCACGAGGGCGGCGCGCCCGGCCCGCTGGGCGACCTGCTCGGCATCGCCGTGGAGGAGTTCTGGCCGCTCGCCGACGGGGACGTCCAGCGCACCGGCCTCGGCGAGGCCCGCACCTGGGCCGAGTGGATCAGGCTGGAGGGCGCCGAGCCCGTCGCCCTGTTCGAGGGCGGCGACCTGGACGGACTGCCCGCCGTCACCCGCAAGGGCACGGCCACCTACGTCGGCTGCCTGCTCGACGACGTGACGCCGGTGCTGGAGCCGCTGCTGGACGGCATCGACCGCATCGACGTGCCGCAGGGCGTGGAGGCCGTCAGGAGGGGCGGCCACCTGTTCCTCCTCAACCACACCACCGCCCCGCAGCCGGTCACGCTCCCGCACCCGGGGACGGACCTGCTCACCGGGGCCGAACTGCGGGGCGGCATCGAGCTGGCCCCGCGCGACGCCGTCGTGCTCAGGATCGAAGGAGACAAGTGACGCACCCGTACATACCCAACGCCGAGCCGGGCGTACGAGCCGAGATGCTCGCGGCGGTCGGCGCGTCGAGCGTCGACGAGTTCTACGCCGACATCCCCGCGGAGCTGCGGCTCGACCGGCCCCTCGACCTGCCGGCGCCGTTCACCGCCGAGCGCGACCTGGTGCGCCACATGAGGGGGCTGTTCGCCCGGAACACCGACACCGAGGAGGCGCTCAGCTTCCTCGGCCACGGCTGCTACCCGCACCACGTGCCCGCCGTCTGCGACGAGGTCAACTCCAGGAGCGAGTTCCTGACCGCGTACGCGGGCGAGCCGTACGAGGACCACGGCCGCTTCCAGGCCCTGTTCGAGTACGTCAGCATGATGGGCGAGCTGCTGGAGATGGACGTCGTCAACGTCCCCACCTACGACGGCTTCCAGGCCTCGGGCACCGCGCTGCGCATGGCCTGCCGCTACACCAAGCGGTCGAAGGTGCTGGTCACCGGGGCGATCGGCGCCGACAAGCTGAGCAAGCTGCGTGACTTCCTGGCCCCCGACATCACCATCGAGCTCGCCCCGGTGGCCGAGGACGGGCAGATCGGCGAGGTCGCGCTGGACGACTCCTACGCCGCCCTGTACCTGGAGACCCCGAACGTCTACGGCGTCGTCGAGACCCGTGGCCGGGAGCTGGCCGACCACGCGCACGCCGCCGGCGCGCTGCTGGTCGTCAGCGCCGACCCCATCTCCCTGGGCGTGCTGGCCCCGCCCGCCTCCTACGGCGCCGACATCGTCTGCGGCGACATCCAGTCGCTCGGCATCCACCAGAACTACGGCGGCGGCCACGCCGGCTACATCGCCACCCAGGACCACGAGCCGCTGGTCGCCGAGTTCCCCTCGCGCCTGTTCGGCATCGCGCCGACGAAGGTCCCCGGCGAGTACGGCTTCGGCGACGTCTTCTACGACCGCACCTCCTTCGCCCTGCGCGAAGAGGGCAAGGAATGGGTGGGCACGGCCGCGGCCCTGTGGGGCATCACGGCCGGGGTCTACCTCGCGCTCATGGGCCCGCAGGGCATGAAGGAGCTCGGCGAGACCGTCCTGGCCCGCACCCGGTACGCGATGGACGCCCTGGGCCGGTCGGTCACCGTCCGGCACGCGGGCTCGGTGCACTTCCGCGAGTTCGCGATCGAGGTGGCCGACTCCGCGGCGCTGCTCGCCGGGCTGCGCGAGCGCGGCATCTACGGCGGCGTCCCGCTGGACGAGCGCACGGTGCTGGTCTGCGTGACCGAACGCCACACCATCGACGACATCGACCGGCTCGCGGCAGCCGTACAGGAGGTTGTGCAGGCATGAGCGGGCACGGAGCCGAGTCCTTCGCGGAACTGCCGGTGGCGCCCAAGCCGCCGCTGCGCCGCTTCCACCAGGCACGCTGGGACGAGCCGATCATCTTCGAGCTGTCCAGCCCGGGCCGCCGCGGCATCGCCGTGCCCGAGCCGGGCGCGCCGAAGGTCGAGCTGCCCGAGGGCGTCGGGCGGGCCACCCCGCCGAAGCTGCCCGAGATGTCGCAGCCGCACGTGGTGCGGCACTACCTGCGGCTGTCGCAGGAGAACCTGGGCGTCGACCTCAACATCGACATCGGCCAGGGCACCTGCACGATGAAGTACAGCCCGAAGGTCAACGACCAGTTCGCCAACGCGATCGCCGAGCTGCACCCGCTGCAGCACGAGGACACCGTGCAGGGCGTGCTGGAGATCTACTGGCGGCTGGAGCGCATGCTGGCCGAGATCTCCGGCATGTCGCGGGTGTCGCTCCAGCCCGGCTCGGGCTCGGCGGCGATCTACGCCAACATCGCCATGATCAGGGCCTACCACGCCGCCCGCGGCGAGGGCCACCGGGACCAGGTCATCACCACGATGTTCTCGCACCCCTCGAACGCGGCCTGCGCCAAGGTCGCCGGGTACGAGGTCATCACCCTCATGCCGGACGCCAACGGCCTGCCCGACATCGAGGCCCTTCGCGCCGCCGTCGGCCCGCGCACGGCCGCCCTGATGATCACCAACCCCGAGGACACCGGCATCTACAACTCCAGGATCAAGGAGTTCGTGGACCTGGTGCACGAGGTCGGCGGCCTGGCCTGTTACGACCAGGCCAACGCCAACGGCATCCTCGGCATCACCAGGGCCCGCGATGCCGGGTTCGACCTGTGCCACTTCAACCTGCACAAGACGTTCTCCACGCCGCACGCCTGCGGCGGCCCGGCGGCCGGCGCCTGCGGCGTCTCGCCGGAGCTGGAGCCGTTCCTGCCCGGCCCGGTCGTCTCCTTCGACGGCGACTCCTACGGGCTGGAGACGCCCGCGCAGAGCGTCGGCAAGATCCGGCCGTTCCTCGGCGTCACCCCGAACATCGTGCGCGCCTACGCCTGGATCATGACCCTGGGCGCGAAGGGGCTGCGCGAGGTGGCCGAGACATCGGCGCTGAACAACAACTACCTGATGCACAAGGTGCTGCAGATCCCCGGGGCCTCGGCGCCGTGGAACCAGCGCCGGATCGAGCAGGTCCGCTACTCCTGGCAGGAGCTGTCGGAGGAGACGGGGGTGCACTCGGAGGAGATCGGGGTGCGCGCCGCCGACTTCGGCGTCCACTACTGGACCAGCCACCACCCGTACCTGGTGCCGGAGCCGTTCACGCTGGAGCCGACGGAGTCGTACTCGCGGGAGGACCTGGACGAGTACGCGGCGATCCTGGAGCACGTCGCCTCGGAGGCGCGGCGGGATCCGGAGTTCGTCAAGGGCGCGCCGTACAACCAGACGATCCACAAGATCGACCCGACGCCGCTCGACGACCCCAAGCAGTGGGCGCCGACCTGGCGGGCGTACGTGCGCAAGCACCTGGCCGCGGGCGGCTGAGCCATGAC
The DNA here is from genome assembly GCF_053596515.1 of Nonomuraea sp. NPDC001684. Taxonomy (NCBI): domain Bacteria; kingdom Bacillati; phylum Actinomycetota; class Actinomycetes; order Streptosporangiales; family Streptosporangiaceae; genus Nonomuraea; species Nonomuraea sp. NPDC001684. Next base: position 7,673 of record NZ_JBSFGJ010000023.1, on the reverse strand, counting down.
GTCCGGAGGGAACGGCGTGATCGGGCTGGTCGTCAACCCGGTCGCCGGGCTGGGCGGGTCCGTGGGGCTCAAGGGCAGCGACGGCGCCGACGTGCAGCGCGCGGCCCTGGCCAAGGGCGCCGAGCCCAAGGCGGGGCGGCGGGCCGCGCAGGCCGTCGCCACGCTGCTCGCCCGCCGTCCCGGGGCCCGGCTGGTGACCGTGGCGGGGGCGATGGGCGAGGACAGCGCCCGCGCCGCCGCGGTCCCGTACGAGCTGGCGCCCTCCGGCGTCCAGGACAATGGCATGAGCACGGCCGCGACCACGGCCGCCGACACCCGGGCGGCCGTCGCCGCGCTCGCCGGCGTGGACCTGCTGCTGTTCGCCGGCGGCGACGGCACGGCGCGCGACGTGCTCGACGCCGTGCGGGAGCTGGGCGGCCAGGCGCCGCCCGTGCTCGGGATCCCGGCCGGGGTCAAGGTGTACTCGGGGTGCTTCGCGCTCAGCCCGGCCACCGCCGGGTTCGTGGCCGCCGACTTCCTGGCCCGGCCGGACAGCGTCGAGGCCGAGGTGGTCGACCTGGACGAGGAGCGCTACCGCCGCGGGCTCGTCAGCCCCCGGCTCTACGGTAGCCTGCGCGTCCCGGCAGGTCGCGCGGCCCTGTCGGGACGCAAGGCGGGCTCCTCGGACGCGGCTCCGGCCACGGTCGAGGGCATCGCCCGGGAGGTCGCGGCCCGGCTGCGGCCGGGGGCGCGCTACGTGCTCGGCCCCGGCGCCACCACGGCGGCCGTGGGCAGGGAGCTCGGGCTCGCCACCACGCTGCTCGGCGTGGACGTGGTCGAGGCCCGCGCGGGCGGTGGCGCCGACCTGGTGGCCGCCGACGTGACCGAGGGGGAGCTGTTCGAGCTGGTACGCGGCCGGGAGACGGTCATCGTGCTGTCGGTGATCGGCGGACAGGGCTTCGTGCTCGGCCGCGGCAACCAGCAGGTCTCGCCGCGGGTGCTCGACGAGGTGCTCGGTGACGGGTCCGGCGACCGGCTGGTCGTGCTGGCCACCCAGCAGAAGCTGGCCGGGCTCGGCGGACGGCCGCTGCTGGCCGACAGCGGGGACCAGGAACTGGACCGGAAGCTGGCCGGGCACGTACGGGTGATCACCGGATACCGCGAAAGCACGATTTATCGCATTTGTGCGGCAAGTGAGGAGTTCTACGGATGAACAGGCTCGATGGCAAGGTCGCGATCGTCACCGGCGGTGCCTCCGGCATCGGCCGGGCGACGGCGTTGCTCTTCGCCGAGGCGGGCGCCCAGGTCGTCGTCGCCGACATCGACGGCGCCGGGGCCGAGGCGACGGCCAAGGAGATCACGCGGACGGGGGCGGCCGCGGTGGCCGTCCAGGGGGACGTGTCCGCGGAGGAGGACTGCCGGCGCATCACCCGCACGGCCGTGGACACCTACGGCGGTCTGCACGTCCTGTTCAACAACGCGGGCATCATCCGCCGCACCACCGCGCTCGACCTCGACGCCGACGAGTGGGACCGCGTGATGGCGGTCAACGTGCGCTCGGTGTTCCTGATGTGCAAGCACGCCATCCCGCTCATGAGCGAGGGCGGCTCGATCGTCAACACGGGCTCCGGCTGGGGCCTCAAGGGCGGCGGGAACGCGATCTCCTACTGCGCCTCCAAGGCGGCCGTCGTCAACATGACCAGGGCGCTGGCGATCGACCACGCCAAGGCCGGGATCCGGGTGAACTCCGTCAACCCCGGCGACACGAACACCCCGATGCTGCGGGACGAGGCCCGTCAGCTCAACGAGGACTGGGCCGCCTTCGAGGCCGACGCCGCCGACCGGCCGATGGGCCGCTCGGGCAGCCCCGAGGAGATCGCCCAGGCCGTCCTCTTCCTGGCGAGCGACGCCGCCAGTTACATCACCGGTTCCGCTCTCGTCGTCGACGGCGGCGGGCTCGCGTAGCCCCAACAGCACCACCCCCCCGAAGGAGCCCATCATGAAGCGTGCGCTGGCCGTACTGGGTCTGCTCGCCACCGCCGCCACCGCCTGCAGCGGCGGTGGAGGGAACGTTCCAGGCGTGAGCGGGAACGCCGCCGCAGGGCAGGTCACCATCCGCTGGTCCACGTGGGGATCGGCGGAGGACGTCAAGCTCTACGAGTCCTTCACCAAGGACTTCGAGCAGCGTCACCCCAACATCAAGCTCAAGCTGGAGTCCGTCGCCAAGTACGAGGACTACCACCCCAAACTGCTCGCCCAGCTCACCAGCGGCACGGCTCCCGACGTGTTCTTCGTGGGCGACGACAACATCGGCAAGTTCGTCTCCGCCGGTGTCGTCGCGCCGCTCAACGACCAGCTCGCGGGCCCGGACTCCAAGAGCAAGCCCGAGGACTTCTTCGAGGGCGTGTACGGCGGCGCCAAGAAGGACGGCCAGATCTACGGCGTCCCGAACGACACCAACCCCGAGGTCCTCTGGTACGACAAGAAGGCCCTGAAGGCCGCCGGCATCACCGAGGACCCGGCCACCCTCAACGCGTCCAAGCAGTGGACCATGGCCAAGTACCTGGACATGAACGCCAAGCTCAAGGCCGCGGGCCTGGGCGGGTCCATCTACTGGAACTGGTACGGATCCACGTACTCGGTCGTCTCCGGCTTTGGCGGCAAGGTCTGGGACGGCGGCAAGTTCGTCGCCACCACCGACCCCAAGTCCCGCAAGGCGCTGGAGACGCTGGCCAAGGGCTACCAGGACAAGACGTTCCTGAGCGCGGACGTGCTGCCGGCCAGCAACGGCGCGAACACCCAGTTCATCAAGCACAAGGCGGGCTTCTTCGCCGGTGGCCGCTGGATGATCGACATCGTCAAGAAGGGCGGCGAGCTGGACAACTACGACATCGTCCCGTTCCCGTCCGAGACCGGCGAGCCGATGCCCGGCGCCGTGGCGGCCTCCTACCTGGCGCTCAACAAGGGCACCAAGCAGCCCAAGGAGGCCTTCACCTTCCTGACGGAGTTCGTCAGCAAGGAGGGCCAGCTCCTGCGGCTCAAGAACGGCGGCGCGGTCCCCTCGATCAAGGGCGCCGAGCAGGTCGTGCTGGACGGCAACTACCCCGCGCACGCCCAGACGTTCCTCGACGTCCGGGACACCGGCTTCGCGAACTACCCCGAAGAGGTCGCGGTGCCCGGCCTGACCGCCTCGATCAACGAGCACCTGATGAAGGTCTGGCAGGGCAAGCTCGGCTTCGAGCAGGGCATGACCGAGCTGCAGACCCTCGTCGACGGCAAGCTGGGCTAGCGGATGGCCGTGCTCGCCGGGCCGCGCGGCAAGACCGCCGCGCGGCCCGCCAAGAAGCTGCGCGACCGCGACGGCTGGTGGGCCGCGATCTTCCTCGCGCCGCAGGTCGGCGCGCTGGTGGTGTTCCTGGTGATCCCGCTCGGGTTCGCCGTGGTGCTGGCCTTCATGAACTGGGACGGGCTCGGCGAGAAGTCGTGGGCCGGGCTGTCCAACTTCGCCGCCCAGCTCACCGACCCGCTGTTCGGCCGCGCGGTGTGGAACACGGTCAAGCTGGCGCTGCTGACCGTGCCGTTCGGGCTCGCCCTGGCGGTGCTGATCGCGGTCGCCCTGAACAGCATCAAGGGCAGCAACGTCTACCGGGTCGTGTACTTCATGCCGGTCGTCACCAGCTCGGTGGCCGTCGCCCTGATGTGGCAGGTCATCCTGGCCGGCGACGAGAACGGCGTGCTGAACACCTCGCTCAGGAGCTGGTTCGGCGTCAGCGGCCCCGACTGGCTGCTCGACCCCGGCTGGGTCATCGTGGCGATCGCCGTGGTGACGATCTGGTCCTCGCTCGGCCTCAACGTGGTGATCTTCATGGCCGGGCTGCAGACCATCCCGCCGCAGGTCGTCGAGGCCGCCCGGATCGACGGCGCGAGCTCCTTCCGGATCTTCCGGTCGGTCACGCTGCCGCTGCTGTCGCCCACGATCTTCTTCTCCAGCGTGGTCGCGGTGATCAGCTCGTTCCAGGCGTTCGACCAGATCTACGTGCTGGTGGACCCGAAGGACAACGAGGGCGCGCGCACGATCGTGTACCACATCTTCGATCTCGGCTTCAAGAAGTTCGAGTTCGGGCCGAGCAGCGCGGCCGCCCTGATCCTGCTGGTGCTGACGCTGCTCGTGACGCTGGTCCAGTTCGCCGCGCAGAAGCGCTTCGTCCACTACGACTCGTGAGGCGGTACGCATGAGATCACGGCAGATCGGTCTGCACGCCGCGCTCACGGTCGGCGGGCTGCTGATGCTGTTCCCGTTCGTGTGGATGTTGTTCACCTCCGCCAAGGGCGTGCGGCAGATGATCAACGATCCGACCGCCTGGCTGCCCAACCCCTGGACCTGGCAGAACTATCCCGACGCGCTGTCGACCATGCCGTTCGGGCTGGCGTACTGGAACAGCTTCTACATCGCAGCCCTCAACGTGGTGCTCACCCTGCTCACCTCGGCCATGGCCGCCTACGCCTTCGCCCGGATCAGGTTCAGGGGCTCGGGCGTGCTGTTCGTGCTGTTCCTGGCCACGCAGATGGTGCCGGCGCAGGTGACGATCGTGCCGCTCTACCTGATGCTGGCCAAGTTCGGCTGGATCGACTCGCACCTGTCGCTGATCATCCCGACGATCGCGAACCCGTTCGCGGTGTTCCTGCTGCGCCAGTTCATCAGGGCGGTGCCGATCGAGCTGGAGGAGGCGGCCAGGATCGACGGCGCGGGCCGGTGGCGGTGCTTCTGGAGCATCGTCCTGCCCAACATCCGGCCGGGGCTCGGCGCGCTCGGCATCATCGTGTTCCTGGCGTCCTGGAACTCGTTCCTGTTCCCGCTGATCTTCCTGAACACGCCGGAGCTGGCCACCGTCCCGCTGCTGCTCAGCCAGTTCGCCCAGCAGCACGGCGCGACCGACTACGGGCAGATCCTGGCGGCCTCGGCGATCGCCGTGGTGCCGACGCTGATCGCGTTCCTGATCGGGCAGCGGAAGATCATCAACTCGATGGCCGCCTCCGGCCTGGGAGGAAAGTAAGTGCTGGACCTGCGCGAACGTCCCTTCACCGAGCGCGGCTCGCGGCTGCTCGTCATGGCGGCCGACGACGGCTCGCTGCGCGTCGCCGAGGCGCTCTACGAGACCCGGCTCGACGACACGACCGTCCGCGCCGGACTGCGGTTCTACGCCGGTTCCCGGGAGCTGCGCGTGCGCCGGGCCCTGCCCCACCGGGTGGAGTTCGACGGTGACGTGACCCTGGCCTTCGCCGACCCCGACACCCTCGTCGCGGTCGGCGAGGGCGCCAGGGCCGTCTGGGACGGCGGTGAGGCCGCCGTGGACGGCTGCCTCACCCTGGCCGGCGAGCGGACCGTCACCGACGGCGCGAAGGTGCTGGCCGAGGCCGCCGAACGCTGGGCCGCCTGGTTCGCCCGGATGCCCGCCGTCCCCGGCGAGCTGCGCGAACGCGCCGAGCAGGCCTGGTGGACGCTGGCCGTCAACCTGGTAAGCATCCAGGGCAGGGAATCCCTCATCCCCTCCAAGTACGGCTACGTCGGCCTGTGGAACTGGGACTCCTACTTCCACGCCATCGCCCTGCGGCACGCCGACCCCGCCCTGGCCAGGGAGCAGATCCGCATCCTGCTCGACAACCAGCGTCCCGACGGCCTGATCCCCGACGTGGTGCACGACCACGGCGTGCTCGCCGAGACCACCGACCTGCCCCGCTCCGACCTGGCCCGGCTGGCCCAGCACGTCGGCGGCGAGCCGATCGCGCACGCCGTGCCCGTCACCAAGCCGCCGCTGACCGCCTGGGCGGTGTGGAAGATCCACGAGGTGGACCCCGACCCGGGCTTCCTGGCCGAGGTCTACGAGCCGCTGGTCAGGTCGCAGCAGTGGTGGTTCGCCCACTCCGACCCGGACGGCGACGGCCTGGCCGAGTACCTGCACCCGTACTCCTCGGGCCTGGACGACAGCCCCATCTGGGACGGCGGCCCGCGCGCCGAGCCCCCGGACCTCAACTCCTACCTGGCCCTCCAGTACGACCGCCTGGGCGACATCGCCGCCGCGCTCGGCAAGGACGCCGGCGAGTGGCGGGCCAGGGCCCAGGCGCTCGTGGACCGCATGGTCGAACGCCGCTGGAACGGCCGCCGCTTCGTCACCAAGGTCGCCGGCGCGGCCGACGCCGACGTGCGGACGCCGCTCGACCTCATGCCGCTGCTCACCGGCCGCCTCCCGGCCGAGATCGCCGACCGGCTGGTCCAGGACCTCACCTCGCCCGCCTTCTGGGGCGAGCGGCCGGTCCCCACGGTGGCCTTCGACGACCCGCGCTTCGACCCCGACGCCATGTGGCGCGGCCCGGTCTGGCTGAACGTCAACTACCTGCTGATCGACGGCCTGCGCCGCTCCGGCCACCCGGACGTCGCCGCCGAGCTCGCCGCCCGCACTCTGGCCATGGTGCGCGACGGCGGCGGCCTGTACGAGTACTGGAACCCCCTCACGGGACGGCGGGCGGGCCGCGCCACGACCGGCTTCGGCTGGTCCTCGGCCCTGTTCGTCGACCTCGCCCACGCCGCCCTATGAGGACCTGACCAGCCCGAACGCCCCCCGCGTCAGCACCAGCAGCTCCTGGGCCACCGGGCCCTGCTGGAAGGGGGCGTCCGGGTTCACGGCCGTCGTGGACACCACGTAGGTCCGGCCGGCGGCCGTACGGGCGAGGAAGCTCATGGCCAGCAGGCCCGGCTCCGAGCCGCCCTTGTGCCACACGACGGGCCACTGGTTCCTGTCCAGCCGCAGCCCCGCGTCGGTGATCGACAACACCTCGCCGACGCGGGCGTCCTTCAGCCGGGCCAGGCCGGCGTAGGCGCGGCAGACCTGGGCGGGCGTGGCGAACCACTCCAGCCGGTCCAGCTCGCGCGGCTCGGTCCACGGCCGCACCTCCGACAGCGGCACCTTGTCCACGACCCCGGCCAGGTAGCCGCGGCGCGCCGACGTGCCGAGCGACAGGTACCGCTCGGCGTGCCGGGGGTAGTCGGCGCCCTTGAGCACGAACAGCTCCCGGGTCGTCAGGAACGGCACGTTGCGCCGGTCGCCGCCCCACGAGCGCACGACCCGCTCGACCGCCTTGCGACCGGCCTGGTGAATCAGCAGGTCGGTGGCGGTGTTGTCACTGATGGAGATCATCAGCCGGGCCGCCTCCAGCACCGTCACCTTGCTGTTGTCCGGGCGGTCCTGCAGCTCGCCGCTCGGCAGGCTCTTCAGCTCGGGCCTGATCGTCAGCTCGGTGTCCCAGCCGAACGCGCCGCTCCTGATGCGCTCGGCCACCGCGCCCAGCACGTACAGCTTGAACATGGAGCCGAGCGGGAACGTCTTCTCGCCGGCCACCGCGTGGACCGGGCGGCAGCGGCCATCGCCGGTCAGCTCGGCGGCCAGGAAGCCGGCCCGCGGCGCGGCCTGGCGCAGCCGCTGGTCCAGCTCCGGCCAGCTGGCGGGCGCGACGCCGGTGAACTGGATGTAGTCGACCTTCCCGGTGCCGTCCACCCCGAGCGCGAGGGTGAACGCCTTGCCGGCCGCCGTGACGGTCGCCGATTGCTGCCGTCGTCGGCGACCACGATCTCGACGAGTTCGGCCGGGTAGGTCTGCGCGGCCAGCGCGGACGCCGTGCGCTCCAGCGCCTCCTGGCAG